>NZ_JADNDC010000005.1:0-149229 GCF_015551645.1 Ruminococcus sp. D54t1_190329_F1 | reverse complement strand
CTCAAGATGAGATGTCCCATTCGAAAGAAGTAAACCCCCTTGAAGACGACGAGGTAGATAGGGCAGGGGTGGAAGTGCAGTAATGCACGGAGCTGACTGTTACTAATAGGGTGAGGGCTTGACCAAGAAATGAGAAAGGCAGTTATAAAGTGGCTACCAGACTCACGCAGAGGTAAAATGATTCCATTAGGATGTAACATGTATGTAGTTTTGAAGGTACAGAACCTTTCAAAGAGACGTGACTAGTAATAGTCACTTTTCTTCATAAAATAGGGGATTGGTCAAATGGTATGATAGGGGTCTCCAAAACCTTTGGTGGGAGTTCGATTCTCTCATCCCCTGCTCTCTTGATCGCCGGAAGCCTTGATTTTACTGGGTTTCCGGCATTTTCTATTTCGTGGAATTTTCTAACGATGTCACCTATGATGTCAACTAGGAATGATTCCTAGTTTTTAAAAAGATATGACCTGTTTGACTTGTTCTTAATTCATTTCTATTGATTTATTGATAAAATAGTAGAATCATGTGTAGAATATATTATATTCTACTTGAGAAGTGATAATTTCAGCTGACTTACGTTTGCTGCTAAGAAGATTATAACGTAAATGGTCTGATTGCTTGTGGATAGTTCTGTGAATCATATTTGTTTTATAAAAATAATAAATAGGTTATTAACCTTAAAAATTTTGGCTGTGCAGAAAAGAGGGAATCACCCCTCTTTTCGATACCTTGAAACTGCCAGAATCAGACACACAAACACAACTGCAAACAGCACCTCGATTCCCATATCAAGATGTACCTTTCCAAGAAGCTCCGGTGTCAGGGAATGATGCCGGCTTAGAATTTCATTTACCTGTTCATACCAGTACACTGGCAGAAACTTGGCGACTTTCAGAACAGATTTGTCCATTATGTTCATAGGGACGAAGACACCACAGAGAAAGCACATGGAAAGAGAAACAATATTGGCTACGCCGCTTAAAATATTGCTGTTGGGAATAAACATTCCAATCAGGTAAGAGAGTGACAGTGAAACTACTAACATAAGCAATGTATTTGCAATATAATAGCCACAAAGTTCAGAATTCAAAAAGGTATTTCCATACATCAGCACCACTCCCAGGATTCCAAGAAGCCACAGAATGGCACCGATCACTCCCATTGCCAGCAATCCCTGGAGGGACTGACGCCTCACTGAAATAGCAGAGGCTTCCATCCGTTTCTGGATATCTCCCTTTTTGAAGGCCATAAGAATATATCCCATGGTATAGCAAAGAGCTCCCAGAAAAAGATAAGGAATATAACGAAAATAATAAGTGTAAGGAACCAGATCACTGCTTGCAGAATCAGAGGAAATCTTGGTGACCGGTTTATGAACTTCGGTTTTTACTGCCTGAACGGCTTCCTCCTGGGAAAAACCGGCAGCAACATAAGTCCGGATGGTACTGATATAACTGCTGATCTGCTGGTCAACATAATAGGAGCTGTAGGATCCTGGAACCTTGGTGACCTTCAGTGGCTGATTTCCTTGAATGCAAGCCTCGTAAAAGTCATCAGGAATCTGCACAATATACTCCACATTACGGTAAAAGAGATTTTCCTGAAGTACTTCCGGATTATTTTTCATAGGAATTACATTGTGAATCGTGTTAAGATAATCCACAAATCCCTGAGCCAGAACGCCTTGATCTTCCTTTACCACTCCAATATCAATGCTGGTATTTGCATAAAGGCTGTCTTCACTTTTTCCAGCGGCCATCTGCATGACAAGAGCCACAGAAAAGAAAATACCAAGATATATAATGACCAGCGTCACATTCTGTCTTAAAATTTTCATGTAACATTTAAATACTATCATAGCTTTCCCTCCGGATCAGTAAAAATGAAGCAGTCACTAATATTATGCTCATCACTGCAAGAGTGAACAGGTTGCGGTAATAGCGGCTCATATCGTCATACACATTGATGCAGTAAAAAGCATCAGAAATAAGTGCTGCCGGATTGATCCGGTTAATAACAGGCATATTTTTTTCTACCAGATCCTTCATGGTATTGTTCATAAGTCCTGATAAAAAGCTGCAGACCATGGAAAAACCAAGAATAATACCAATCTTTCCCCCTTCTTTCATTTTTCCAAGACTACCTACAAAAATTCCAATAGAAACCCCGATCAGGGATCCGAAAAAAGAAATAAGCAGCATGGATCCGATTTTTCCCTGAAAATCCAGCTTTAAAATATAGCGAAGATAGATCAGCAACACGATCACATCGAAATAGCCAAGCAAAAAAGAAGCAATCTGCTCTGAAAGAATCAGCTTCAGTTTATGCGTTGGAGTAACGCAGCGTCGTGCGGCAAGTGCTGTGAGATTGGCTTGAAGAGTTATGGCAGAGCCAAATCCGATAAAACAGCCATAGAGGCAGGTCATTGCAATCAATGCATAGAAAAACTGTGCACTTCCGTTAATAGTCTGTCCGCCAAGTGAAACTTCAGTAAGTGTTTCCTGTTGATTTAGCATCTGCCGTATTCCGTCCCACAGACCGGATGGATGTGTGCGGACTATAGTGCGGATGGTGCTTTTTCCGGTTTCGTAGCCGGACAAAATGGACTGAAGGATGCTCTGGGGGATTCCGTTGGAAGCTACTGTAAGAGAAGAGGAGCTTCCCACTTGATAGATACCGGAAATTTCTTCATTTTCCAGCTTGGTAAGTGCAGCTGATTCAGATAATTCCTGAGCAGCAATCAGATGATTTCCGTTGTTTTCAATTTGATCCAGAAACATAAGAAACAACGTATCAGCGCCTTCCTCTTTTACGATTCCAACCTGTACAGTCTCGAAATCAGCATCATCAATATTTCCAAAAGCAAAATAGAACATAGTTCCAAGAAGAATTGGAAAAATAAGCGGCCAGAAAGTGGTGGCAAAATTTTTCAGCTTTACAAGAAGATTATATTTGATCAAATGCAGCATGGCAGTCCTCCTTAATCTCGCAGCTGTTTCCCTGTGATTTCTAGGAATACGTCATTTAAAGTAGGTAGCTCAGAGGAAACCTGACCAAAGGAAATATCCTGGCTCTGCAGGTAATTGAGAAGCCGGATCAGGTTGTGGCGGGCACCTGTGCACCGTACAGTGAGAATCTGTTCCTCGTAATGCAGGTCAAAGACGTGGGGAAGAGTCCGGATGTCAGCCA
Source organism: Ruminococcus sp. D54t1_190329_F1 (assembly GCF_015551645.1). NCBI lineage: Bacteria > Bacillati > Bacillota > Clostridia > Eubacteriales > Oscillospiraceae > Ruminococcus > Ruminococcus sp. D54t1_190329_F1. The sequence goes on along the minus strand of NZ_JADNDC010000005.1, from coordinate 146,040 downwards.
GATTCTCCGAGGTAAGAGGAATGGCCTCAATAGTAATGGTCTCGCCGGTTTTGATCATTTTTTTCAGATCCTCTTTGGTGCCGGAGGCAATCACATGACCGTGATCCATAATTGCGATCCGTGTACAGATCTGCTCCACTTCTTCCATATAATGGGAAGTGTAAATGATGGTGGAACCCTGTTCATTCAGCTTCTGAATGCCTTCCAGGATTTTGTTCCGGCTCTGGGGGTCAACGGCTACCGTTGGCTCATCCATAATGATCAGGCGAGGCTTATGAGCAATTCCGCAAGCAATATTCAGTCGGCGGAGAAGACCGCCTGAGAGCTTCTTTGGACGCATTTTCCGGTAATCGTTAAGATCGGTAAAGGTAATGGCTTCTTCCACCAGTTCTTTTCTTTTCCTCTTATCCGGGACATAAAGCCCACAGAAATAATCAATGTTTTCATAGACAGTCAGTTCGTCAAAAACAGCCACATTCTGCAGCACGATTCCAATCTGCTGTTTTACTTTGTAATTGTCAGGACGCATTTCTTCTCCGAAAATATGAATGCTGCCTTTATCGTATTTGAGAAGAGAAAGCATACAATTGATAGCGGTAGTCTTTCCGGAGCCGTTGGGACCAAGAAGACCAAAAATCTCTCCTTCCGAAATACTCAGGTTCAGGTGATCAAGTGCCACCAGGTCCCCATATCTTTTTACCAGATTTTCTATTTGAACAATGTTTGTGGACACGCTTTTCCTCCTTCGGGTTTTCCCCGTATAGTAGCTGTATCATAAGTTTAGAGCGTGTTTGAAAAAGTCTTTCGGCAAGATGTACGTCACTATTTGTGGGAGATTTTGCCTGAATGAGAGCGCCGTAGCGGGCTACGGCAACTGAATTCGGGCGAAATATACCGCAAAGTGGAGCGTGCAGATTGCAGGAATGCTTTTTCAAACACACTTTAGTATAACGGAATAAGGGAAAATCGCCAAGTGTCAGATGTCACGGCCTTCACATGACAAATGTCATAAAATCACAGTTTGCTTCATTCACAAAAACACTTCGCGGAACATTACTAGTATATCGAAATTTAATATTCGATGTACTAGTAAAACGTAATGTCATAAAGCGCAGAACCTTCTTTACAGCGCAAGGTCAGTTATACTATAATAAGGGAAATGTCTGTAAGGCATATATGTAAAAAAACAGGTTAAATATTTGAAAATTACCGGTTACAGAGTGAACAGCAGTATTTGGAAAAAATGAGAAAGAAGGTGGCAGAGTGGGGCACTTTTGGGACTGTGGATTGCTGGTATTTTATAGCTTTCTGTCACTTTTTTTTCTGCCGCCAGGGGCGGGCTTTCTGATCGCTTTTTTGAGCTGTGTAAGTGTGATCTGTTGTGGATATGCGGTGAGAAAGAAGGCATTGCAGCTAATCCTTTACATTTTGTTCGGATTTCTGGGACTGGCTGTTCCAGAGACCTTTATCTTTTATCCATGTCTTTTTTATCTGCTTTTTCATGAAAAAATGAGGGGGCTGGCAGCAGTAGCAGTGATGTTTTTTCTCTGGAAAATACCTGAAAGCAGGGAAAACATGGGCTTTTTTGCAATGACCGGTGTATTTGGATTTTTACTGGCGTTTTTTATGGAGAGAAATACTGCAAAGAGTCAGATTCTGGAAGAGAAGCTGCGAAGGATCCAGGATGATTCCAAGGAGCGAAACCTGCTTTTGTCTCAGAAAAATAAAGCTTTGCAGGAAAAACAGGATTATGAGATCTATAATGCTACCTTAAAGGAACGAAACCGGATCGCCAGGGAAATCCACGATAATGTGGGACATGTACTTTCACGTTCAATCCTTATGGTAGGGGCTGCAAAGACCATAAATAAAGATCCCGGGATGACCGCCATACTGAAAAATCTGGAGGATTCCCTGAACCATGCTATGAACAGCATCAGAAATAGTGTCCATGACCTTCACGATGAAGCAGTAAATTTAGAAGAAGTGGAAAAGAGCCTGGTTCATGAGTTTACATTTTGTTCGGTGCAGATGGTTTATGATATGACAAGAGAGGTTCCAAGGGAGGTGAAATACTGTTTTATCAGTATTACCAAAGAGGCCTTCGCAAATATTATGAAGCACAGCAACGCCACGAAGGTGCAGCTGATCCTTCGGGAGCATCCGGGACTGTACCAGCTTTGTATAGAGGATAATGGGACAAATACTTTTTATGATCCGGAAAAATCCGGTATTGGAATTGTAAATATGAAAGAAAGGGTAAATGCCCTGGGTGGAACCATACAGATTTTTACGGATAAGGGATTCCGGATTTTTATTACAATACCCAAATGTGGTTGAGGTGGATTCCGATAAAGATACAGTAAAGCGGGCATACAGATTATGAAAAATATTTTTTGAATGTATTCCGGAAATGAAAGAAAAGCAGGAGTAAGAAATGAAAATAATAATTGTAGACGATGACTGCCTGGTGGCGGGTGCTTTGAAAACCATTCTGGAAGTGAATGAGGATGTGGAAGTGTTAGCGACTGGAGCAGACGGAAAAGAGGCCTGTGAGCTTTATGAAAGGTATGAGCCGGATGTGCTCCTTATGGATATTCGAATGGAGAAAATGGACGGTCTGGAAGCATCCCGGAGTATTTTGTCCAGGTATCCAAAGGCAAATATTCTGCTTCTTACCACTTTTTCCGATGACGAATACATAGTAAAAGCCCTGCGTCTTGGTGCAAAGGGATATCTTCTGAAGCAGGATTACGGCAGTATTCTGCCTGCACTTCGGGCGGTTTACTGTGGGCAGACAGTATTTGGGACAGAAATAGTTTCCAGGATTCCAGACCTTTTGCAGGGAGAAAGGAAGTTTGATTATGGAAAATATGACATTAATGAGAGAGAATTTGAGATGATAGAGCTGATCGCAAATGGATACAGCAATAAGGAGATTGCGGCAGAGCTTTTCCTGAGTGAAGGAACCGTGCGGAATTATCTGAGCATGATTCTGGAAAAACTGCAGTTGCGTGACCGTACACAGGTGGCAGTTTTTTATTACCAGCATAAATAGGAGCGACAGAAGATGAACATACAGAAAATTGGAGACCGGACAGCAGAGCTTTTGAATTTATATTATAACAATGAGATAGAGCCTTTTTTGAACTCTTGTCATGAGGATGTTCTTTGGATAGGACCTGCAGACAAGCAGGTGATCCGCGGAAGAAAAAATCTGGTAGATGCTTTTCACGCTGAGAAACACGAACTGAAGTTTTCTCTGAATAATCTGACGGTGCTGCCGCTTGCCACTACAAGCAGTACGGTGGCAGAGATCATGACTTTTATGCTGGTAGATACGATCTGGCCGGACAACAGTGCAAGTCGGGTAAATCAGCGTATGCAGTTTACCTGGGTGGAGCAAAAAGGTGTGCCGAAGATACGTGTGATTTTTATTTCAAATGCAATTCAGTATGATGAGAGGGATGGTATTTATCCGGTACATTATGATGAGAATTATCGTAAGTTTGTCCTTACAGGAGAGACCAGATCAGAGCGGATTTACGTGAAAGGAATTGATAAGTCCATTCTTTATCTGAATTGGTCGCGTGTGATCTATGTGGAAAGTCTCGGCAATCATACGGTGATCCATACTCTGGATCAGGAGTTTGAGTCTACAGAAAGCCTGAAAACTCTGGAAAAACGTTATGGGAACCTGTTTCTGAAGTGCCACGAGAGTTACATGGTAAACCCGGCACATGTCCATTCTATCCGCAGATTTAAAATGACTGTAACAGGAGGACGGGAACTTCCAGTTCCGGAAAAAAAGTATACGGCAGTAAAAAAGACGCTGCAAAAAATAATTGTAGCCCGTTAGAGCGTATCTGAAAAAGGCTTTCTGCAAGATGTGCGTCACAATTTGTGGGAAATTTTGCCAGGATGAGGGCGCCGTAGCGGGCTACGGCAACCGAATTCGGACGAAATATATCGCAAAGTGGGGCGTGCAGATCGCGGGAATGCTTTTCCAACATGCTCTGTGGAAAACGTTACAAAAGTACCAAAAATGTAAAAAAACACACACGTCATAAAAGAAGTATGCTATAATGGGAGCACTTAACCGATTACGGTATAAGGAATTGCCAATTAAATGAGGAGAACCAAGTATGAGTGATTATGTGATCATAACAGATACATCTGCAGATATTCCGGCAGACATTTTAGATAAGGGTCAGATTCATCTGATTCCTATGGTATACCAGTTAAACGGAGAGGGGTGTCCGCACAGGAATCCGGGAAACTGGGACAGCAGGGATTTTTATGACAAGCTTCGTGCAGGTGGAACCGGAAGTACTTCCCAGATTTCCCCGGCTACATATACCGATTGTTTTGAACCGTTTCTGAAAGAGGGCAAGGATATTCTTTATATTTCCCTTTCTGGAGGACTGACTTCTACATGGCAGAGCTCTCGCATTGCAGCTGCTGATCTAATGGAAGCGTACCCGGAGCGTAAGATTTCCTGCGTGGATTCTCTTGCCGCGACAGGAGGACAGGGAATCCTGGTGATCCTGGCAGCAGAAAATCAGAATAAGGGAATGTCCCTGGAGGAGAATACTTCATGGCTAGAGGAGAATCGCCTCTACATCTGCCATTGGTTTACAGTAGATGATCTTGATTTTCTGAAACGCGGCGGACGTATTTCCCCCACAATCGCCTGGATCGGCGGTAAGCTGAAGATTAAACCGATTCTTCGTATTGTGGAGGATGGAACTCTGGCAATCCCGGAGAAGGTACGTGGCTCCAAGGCTGCTATGAATACGATCGTTTCCAAGTATATCAGCTCCGGATTAAATGAGGAGCATCCTTATGTATTTATCTGTCACGGTGATGCTGCTGAGCAGGCTGAGAAAGAGAAGGCTGCTATCCTGGAAGCTGTACCACAGGCTCAGGTTATTATTATGCCAATGAGCCCGATTATTGGAATTCATACTGGTCCTGGAGTACAGGCGGTTATTTATTTTGGAAATAACAGATAACGAAAGCCTTTTTTCAGACACGCTCCAGGATAGCAAAAATTCAGAAATCATTGAGCGTTCCAAATGTATATCCCATTTCTTTCCATTTGGTCAGCAGTTCATCCAGAATCTGTCCATTTGTGGAAGAAGTATTGTGCAGCAGGACAATTGCCCCTGGGTGGATTCGTGTGAGAAGCTTATCGAAGGCTTCCTCTCTGGTTGGCTGTTTATCCTGATACCAGTCCACGTAGGCAAGACTCCAGAAGAAGGTTTTATACCCCAGTTCCTTTGCCATGGACAGATTTGCTGTACTGTAAATTCCCTGAGGCGGCCGGTAGAATTTCGTCATGGATTCTCCGGTCGTTTCTTTATATAGATTTTCCACGCCCTCCAGCTGTTTCCTGAAATCATTCAGAGAAGAAATCCCGGACATATCCGGGTGAGAGAGGGTATGATTTCCTACAATATGTCCTTCCTGAACCATTTCTTTTATCAGATCTCCATTATCTCTTATGAAATTTCCAACAACGAAAAAAGTTGCTTTTACATTGTGTTTTTTCAATGCATTAAGAAGCAGCGGTGTATTGCCATTTTCATAGCCACAGTCAAAAGTAAGATAGAGTATTTTCTCCTGGGTATCCTTTGCAAAGTAGGCGTTATAGGAAGCAAGATCTTGGATGGAAGCATTTCCTACAGGACGTTTTCCTTCTTCCTGGAAACTGAGTCCCCAGCTTGCGCAGTCTGATGAAGTAGCGACTGCTTCCGGGGGCGAAAAATGTTGGACGATCACCCGGGCGGCAGAACCAGCCAGAAAGGATAGGGCGAAGAGAAGAGGAACGCCGGCGTAGTGGAGAAAGTCTTTGATCGCAGGGCGATTTTTCGAGCAAAAAGAGGAAATATGCGAAGAGAATTTTTCCTTCAGTGCTGGAAAAGAAAAAATGGGAAATTTCATGAAGAGAAAACCTCACGGGTATTTTTTTACAGATATATGAGAAAATAAAAGCTTTATGCCAGAGCGTGTTTGAAAAATCATGCGAATAAGGGCAAGGCAGCTGCCTGAAAATGAAAGGAAAATTCAGGCATTAATTAAGCCACCAGCATCGACGTTTACTGGTGGCTTAAATCTGATCCATATCCAATGGAATGTACCTCTCTTTCCGAATATATTATGCGTTTAAAACAATTGGAATTAAGGCTTACGTTCTTGGTGGACTGTACCTCGCTTTTCTTAAAGTGTTAAAAATTAAGATGTTTCGTTATGCTTCTGGTGGTCCGTACCTCTCTTTCTTAGATTATAAGTAATGAACTTATGTTTTCGGTGGTCTCACTCCTTTTTGTTTTTATTTTTAAGTTCCTTTTGTTTTATGAACTTACTATAACAGATTACTTCCAGTTTGTCAATGAATAATTTGAAAAAATATTATTTTATATAAAATAAAAAGTTTATATATGCGAAAATAATTGAAAATTCAGACAATATTTCCGCGTATAATGTGGTATGATGAAACTATAAAGAATATGGCTTTTCAACGTGATAAAGTGCTGGGAAGCTGTATGACAGAAGATGAGGAGGAAGCGAAGATGTTAAATGCAATTCTTGATGAATTGAAACTGAATGCCCTTGTGATCACAGATCCGTATAACATGCGACATGTAAGCGGTTTTCGTGGCGGCGAGGGCGCTTTATATATTTCAGCAGCCCAGAAGGTGCTGATCACAGATTCCCGTTATACGGAGCAGGCCGGTAAGGAGAGCGATTTCACAGTAATCGAAGAGTGCCGTGGGCATAACCGTCAGACGATTCTGAAGGAGTGCATGGAGAAGGAGAATGTAAGTGGCGATTTCCATATGGGATATGAGGATCAGTCCATGCTTTGCTGTGATTTTGATAAGCTCAGAAAGGAACTGCCGGTTCAGACATGGATACCTCTTGGCAGCAGAATCGATGATCTTCGCCAGGTTAAGACTGAGGAAGAACTGGAGTATCTGGCAAGAGCCGAAGAAATCGGGGACAAAGCATTTGCAGAATTTTTGAAAATCGTGAAACCAGGAATGACAGAGCTGGAAGCTGCGGCAGAACTGGAATACCTGATGAAAAAAGAGGGAGCAGAGGATTTAAGCTTTAACACGATCATCGCTTCCGGTCTGAATTCTTCCATGCCTCACGCAATTCCAGGATATAAGAAGCTGGAGGAAGGGGATTTTGTTACCTGTGATTTTGGCTGTAAATACAAGGGATACTGCTCCGATATGACACGTACCTTTGTCCTCGGAAAAGCAAGCGATAAACAGAAAGAAATTTACAATGTTGTATTAAAAGCACAGCTGGCCGGTCTTGCAGCAGTAAAGGCTGGTGTAAGCGGAGCGAGTGTGGATAAGGTTGCGAGAGATATTATTACAGAGGCTGGTTATGGTGACTGTTTTGGTCACGGACTTGGTCACAGTGTAGGTCTTTTCATCCATGAAAGTCCGCGCCTCTCTCCCTCTGACGATACCATTCTGAAAGCCAATATGATCGAGACAGTTGAACCTGGTATTTATGTACCTGGTTTCGGAGGGGTTCGTATTGAGGATATGGTAGTGGTAACGGAAGACGGCTGCCGCAATCTGGCACATTCTCCTAAGGAACTGATTGAGGTTCCTGTTGAGAAATAAAGAGCTGATTTATATATAGTGAATAGATAGTAATGTTGCCGACAGGCGAAATGTCTGTTTTGTGAAAGAAAATTATCTGCCCGAGTGGCATCTTAGTTTCTTTTATGATTAAAATGTTAATATTGTTATTGAAATATGGAAAGGAATAAGAAAATGCTGAAACAATTATCGATTTTTGCGGAAAATATCAAAGGAAAAATGCAGCGGGTGACTGGAATCCTCCTGGAGGAGGATATTAATATCCTTGGTTCTGTTACCAATGACAGTGCTGAATATGGAATTATACGTATGGTTGTTTCCAAACCTGAGCAGGCGTTAGAAGCGCTGACAAAGGCTGGTTTTATCTGTAAGCTTAGTGATGTTCTTGGAATCGAGGTAAAGGATGAGGTTGGTAATCTGAACAAACTGCTTCTCAGTCTCCAGGAGAGCAACATCAATATTGATTATCTGTATCTGTCTTTCAACCGTGCTACCGGACTTCCGATCATGGTTCTACACGTACCGGATATCAGTGAGGTGGAGGCATGTCTGAGAAATAAGGGATTTAATTCCATTTCTGAGGTTCATTGAGCACTTCAGGCAGAAACAGAATCTGAAATCCTGCATAGAACTCTGAATAGTTGGAAAAACTACCGTTATCAATCTTTAGGAGGTAAGGAAATGTTACGGTATTTGCCTATTCGGAAGATTCACGCAAGACAAATTCTGGATTCCAGAGGTAATCCTACTGTGGAGGTAGAAGTGACAGTTGGAGAAGGCGTTATTGGAATCAATGGATATACAGGCCGTGCAGCAGTTCCATCCGGCGCGTCCACAGGAAAATTCGAAGCACTGGAGCTAAGAGACGGCGATAAAGGAAATTATAAAGGTCTTAGTGTACAAAAAGCAGTGGATAATGTAAACACGAAAATCTCGGAGGCAATTCTGGGAGAAAATGCACTGGATCAGACCTATATTGATTCTCTTCTGATCCAGACAGATGGTACGGACAATAAAAGCAATCTTGGGGCGAATGCCACTCTTGGTGTTTCTATGGCGGTGGCGAGGGCAGCCGCTATGGCACTTCGGATTCCGCTTTATCAGTATATCGGAGGCTGTCATGCGAACAGGATGCCAGTACCAATGATGAATATTTTGAATGGCGGGCGGCATGCGGACAATACAGTGGATCTTCAGGAGTTTATGATCATGCCAGTTGGGGCTTCCTGTTTTTCAGAGGGAATCCGCATGTGTGTGGAGATTTATCAGTCACTGAGGATTCTTTTAAAAAAGAAAAATCTGTCTACAGCAGTGGGCGATGAGGGTGGTTTTGCACCGGATCTGAAGGATTCCAGGGAGATTCTGGAATTGATCCTTGAGGCTGTGAAGAACGCCGGATATGAGCCGGGAAAAGATATTGGCATTGCCATTGATGCGGCAGCCAGTGAATTATATGACGGAGAAAAAGATGGTTACTATTTTCCTGGGGAGAGTAAGATGACTGGAAAAGAAGTAATCCGGGATTCTAATGAAATGATCCGTTATTACGAAAATCTGTTGGATGAATTTCCTGTTGTTTCTATCGAGGACGGACTGCAGGAGGATGACTGGGAGGGCTGGAAAGCTATGACGGAGCGGCTTGGAAGCCGTGTACAGCTGGTTGGGGATGACCTTTTTGTGACAAATATCAAACGGCTGTCCTGTGGAATAAAGCTTGGAACAGCAAATGCAATCCTGATCAAGGTAAATCAGATCGGAACCCTGACAGAGTCTCTGGAGGCAGTAGAACTGGCTGCACGGGCGGGTTATCGCTCTGTTATTTCCCACCGCTCCGGTGAAACGGAGGATTCCTTTATTGCAGATCTTGCAGTGGCAACTGGTGCGGGGCAGATCAAGACTGGTGCACCATGTCGTTCAGATAGAAATGCCAAGTATAATCAGCTTCTGAGAATCCATGAGCAGCTTGGCAGACTGTCGATGTATGAGAATCCGTTTGCCTGACCCTGAAAAAAACGATAGCGTAATTTGTCCAAATTCAAGATAAAAAGGAGTTGAAATCAAATGCTGGCTATGGTACAATATCTCCTAGTTGATTAGGAGGTGTAACCACGTGCAGATTTTAAGAACGATTTTAACAATTCTTTTTGTTATAGATTGTATTGCCCTTACCGTAGTAGTCCTTATGCAGGAAGGTAAGTCACAGGGTCTTGGTGCGATCGCCGGAGCTGCAGACACATACTGGGGTAAGAACAAAGGACGTTCCATGGAGGGCGGTCTTGTTAAGGCAACTACAGTTATGGGAGTTTTGTTCTTTGTACTGGCAGTTGTATTGAACCTGAATTTCTAAGAATAAACTGGGAAACACTCTTGTTGATCTGATCGCAAGAGTGTTTTTTATGTAAGCGGAAAATCCTGCTTTGCAGGATTCTTTCCTGATAATAGGAAATTATGGAAAGATGGTAGAAAAGTTTTGTGATAATTACAGTCTGTGCGTGCGATTTTAATAGAGCAGCTTGCGTGTGCAGGTATTAAGAAGGAGACAAATTGAGTAAAGACAGAGAATTTGACAAACGAAAAAAATTTATGATGGAGCTTCTTGGAGACCCGGTGTACCAGCCTATGCGTTTCAGGGAAATTGCAGGTCTTCTGCGCCTTTCAAAGGACGAGAAGAAGGATCTGTACCGTGTTCTGGATGATCTGGTAGCAGAGGGAAAGGTTGACCTGGATTCCAAGGGACGTTATTCCAAAGTAACTGGAAGAAAGCGCGGGAAAGAGAAGCAGCGAGGAAAAAGAGAAGAACGTGACGAGAAGTTTTCGGGTAAACGTTCCGGGAAATATACAGAAGAAGGCTCCGAGAGACGTACCGGGAAGAAAGATGAGAAGCATTCCGATAAGAAATATAATGATAAGCAGGCTGGAAAGTATGATCACCGCAAGTCCGACGATCATTACAGCAGGGGAAAAGATAAGTACGACGATAGGAAACACGGCAGACGCTGCGAGGATGATGACCCGGAATTCCGCCTTGCCCGTCTGGAGAACGAATATCCGGACAGTCCATCTGTGGAAGGCACCTTTATCGGTCATCCCAAGGGCTTTGGATTCGTGGAAATCGAGGGGGAAGACAACGACGTATTTATTTCGGAAGATTGTACCGGAACGGCTATGCACCAGGATAAGGTTCGTGTTATAATCACAAAAGAGCCGCAGGAAGGCAAACGCCGCGAGGGAATTGTAGTAAAAGTTCTGGAAAGAGGTATGACCCAGATCGTGGGAACCTACGAGAACAGCCGTGACTTTGGTTTTGTGGTAAGTGACAACCCTAAATTTTCCAGGGATGTATTTATTCCGAGAAAAGATTCCCAGGGAATTAAGGACGGGGATAAGGTAGTGGTGGAAATCACCAGCTACGGAAGCAAGAATCGCAATCCGGAAGGTAAGATCGTAGAGAATCTGGGAAGCTGCCGTGCACCTGGAACAGATATCCTTGCCATTGTAAAAAGCTTTGGCATTCCAAGCGAATTTCCGGATAAAGTAATCCGTCAGGCTGACCGTGTGCCGGATCATGTTCTGGATGCTGACAGGGATGGCCGACTGGATCTTCGCCATCTTCAGACCGTCACCATCGACGGAGAAGACGCCAAGGATCTGGATGATGCAGTTACTTTGACAAAGGAGAATGGCATCTATCATCTTGGTGTTCACATTGCAGATGTAAGCAATTATGTACAGGGTGGAAGCGCCCTTGACCGTGAGGCGTTGAAGCGGGGAACCAGTGTATATCTGGCAGACCGCGTAATTCCCATGCTCCCGGTACGGCTTTCCAACGGAATCTGTTCTCTGAACCAGGGGCAGGATCGTCTTACTTTAAGCTGTCTTATGGATATTGATAAAAAAGGAAATATGATTTCCCATAAGATTGCAGAGACTGTGATCTGTGTAGATGAGAGAATGAATTATACAGATGTGAAAAACATTCTGGAGGATACTGACGAAGAGGCAAAGAAACGCTATGAAAAACTTGTTCCCATGTTTTTCCTGATGAAAGAGCTTTCTGAAATCCTTCGTGGAAACCGCCATCACAGAGGCTCCATTGATTTTGATTTTCCGGAGAGCAAGATTATCTTAAATGCAGCAGGAAGAGCCATTGACATTAAGCCATATGAGGCAAATGTGGCAACAAGGATCATTGAGGATTTCATGCTTATGGCAAATGAGACTGTGGCAGAGGAGTGCTGCAGGGATGATATGCCGTTTGTTTACCGTACCCATGAGACTCCGGATCCCGAGAAAGTGGAGAGCCTTCTCACACTTCTTCATAATCAGGGAGTGCCGGTGCAGAAGCATGGACAGGAGATTACCCCGAAGGAGATCCAGACTATTCTGGAGAGCATTGAGGGACTTCCAAACGAGCCACAGATCAGCCGCCTTACTCTTCGAACCATGAAACAGGCGAAGTATACTACAGAATGCAGCGGCCATTTTGGACTTGCAGCGAAATATTACTGCCATTTTACTTCTCCAATCCGTCGTTATCCGGATCTTCAGATTCACAGGATCATTAAGGATAAGCTTCGGGGACGTCTGGAAAGAGAGGGAAAAACAGAGCATTATAAAGAGATTCTGGAAGATGTGGCACGCCAGTCCAGTGTGTGTGAGCGCCGGGCGGACGAAGCAGAGAGAGAATCTGACAAGCTGAAAAAAGCAGAATATATGTCTTACCATATTGGGGAAGAATTTGAAGGAATCATTTCAGGTGTTACTGGCTGGGGCTTCTATGTGGAACTTCCAAATACGGTAGAGGGACTGGTTCATGTAAATACACTGAGGGATGATTACTACACCTTTGATCAGGATGCTTACGAGTTGATCGGCGATGTGACACACAAGGTGTTTGCACTGGGACAGAAGGTGCGTGTGAGAGTTGCGGACGCAGATACCATGCTGAAGACTGTGGATTTTGTTCTGGCAGAGGATCAAGAGTGGTAATTAGAAGTTACTGTTCATTCTGCGATCAAAAACACGCTTTGCGATGCATAGAAACCACGCTCTAGAACAGCAACCCTTTGTTTTGAGCGCCCGCCTGCAGGCGGAAATCCATATAGGGAGGAACTTATGGCAAAGAAACCAGGAATCAAACTGATTGCAAATAATAAAAAGGCATTTCACGATTATTTTATAGAAGACACTTATGAGGCGGGAATTGCCCTGGCAGGAACAGAAGTAAAATCCCTGCGTATGGGAAAATGCAGCGTCAAGGAATCTTTTGTGCGGATTCAGAATGGGGAGGTTTACATCTATGGGATGAACATCAGTCCATACGAAAAAGGCAATATTTTCAATAAAGATCCCCTTCGTATCCGTAAACTTCTCCTTCACCGCAGTGAGATCAACAAGATGGAAGCCAAACTGAAGGAAAAAGGCCTTACCCTTGTGCCGATTAAGGTCTATTTCAAGAACAGCCTTGTGAAGGTGGAAATTGGCATGGCAAGAGGTAAGAAACTGTATGACAAACGTCAAGATATTGCAAAGAAAGATCAGAGACGAGAAGCAGAGCGTGATTTCAAGGTGAAGAATTTATATTAAAAATAATGGGAGCTGGGAATTTTTATGATGAAAAATTCCCGGCTTTCGTAAATTTCTGTTAAACATTTATAGGGAATCAGCTGTGAAGATGCAATAAATAAAAAGTCAGACAGGTCAATATGGTATTTATTTAATATTCGCTGCACAGGCAGCATGAAAACAGTAAAAAGAGGTTAGCTATGGAAGAGAAAACAAAAGAGAAAACACAGGAAACAAAGGAAACAAAGGAAACAAAGGAAACAACAAAAGAAAACCGCCTGATGAAAACCGTAGAGGATTCCAGAACGGAGCAGGTTCATCTGATCATGCACCAGCACTTAAATGCCGGCGGCAGATTGTTTGGAGGAATGCTGATGCAGTGGGTGGATGAGGTGTCCGGCGTGGTTGCCATGCGTCATTGCGGAACTTACCGTGTCACAACTGCAGCTGTGGACAATCTGCAGTTTAAGGAGCCCGTTTACGAGGGCGAGATCCTTGTGATGATCGGCTATGTGACCTATGTGGGAAATACCTCCATGGAAGTGGAAATTGATTCCTATGTGGAGCGCGGGGATGGAATGCGTTACCTGGTTAACCGTGCTTTTTCTGTGATGGTAGCTGTGGATAAGGATGAGCGTCCTACCCGAATCCCCGGCCTTATTATCCACACAGAAGCTGAGAAAGGACGCCATGAGGCAGCTCTGCTCCGCAGGGATATGCGTAAAGAGCGAAGAGACGCCGGGTTTTAAACATTAAGACATGTTGTCAAAAACTATTTGAGTCAGAGATAGAGAAAACTGTCCCTGGCTCTTTTTGTTCACAGAAGAAGTACGCAGGATCTTCCTTCCCGGTGAAGGCACCAGAGAGAATGGGGAAAAGAAACCCGAGAGTTGCGGCGCGAAATCGTGCAAAGCATGATTTCTGTGCATCGCGAAGCGTGTTACTGTGAATGGAGTGAACAGTAACGAAAAGTTTAAAAATTGTATGAAATCATCCCGCGTTCGGTTGACAAGTCTGTCATACTCTGTAATAATAATGGAGAACAAAAAGTGGATATTAGAGGAGTTTAATTCCATTTTGTGGGAGGAATATAGATTATGAAAAAACGTTATGTGATTCTTGCAGCACTTTTGGTCACTGCTTTGGCAGCAGCCGGATGTGGTAAGAAACAGACTGAAGATACAGGTAAGGATGGCCAGGTAACCGTGGCTCCGGCTGAGAATACAGATACAGCTTCAAGCGATGACAGTTCCCTGGTAGAGATGCAGAAATCTGACGATGCAGATATCAAGAATGTGATTGGTGATAAGACTTCCACAGCTTCCAAGCTGATTCTTGTGAACGGTACCGGAGCTGCTGTGAAGGGACTTTACATTCGTCCGACTACGGATGACGATGATGACTGGGGCACAGAGCTGATCAACGGATTGTTTACTTTGAATGATGGCGACAAGGCTCTTTACTATTATGAGCCGGACGAGAAGGATGCAGATGGAAATGCGGTGACAAACTATGACATCCGGATCACGTATGAGGACGAGGATTATACAGACTGCTATTTCCGTAAGCTTCCGCTGAAGACAATTTCAAAGATCACTCTTCATATGGATGGAACTGCTGAGGATGGAATTCCTTATGCTACTTATCTGACAGGAACGAGTAAGACAGAAACTTCTACCCTGAGTGAAGTGATGGCGCGTCTTGGTCTTGATGACAGCGAAGACAGTTCTGAGGATGATTCTCAGGAAACGGATACAGCACCAACGCCTACATCTGCGCCGCAGCAGTCAGATTCCACTGCTGCACCTACATCTGCACCGCAGCCTACAAGTACCCCGGATAATAATGGCGGCAGTAATACTGCACCGGATGATTCCAGTGCAGATAAGGCGAAACAGTATATCGGACAGCCGCTTTCCAGTCTGGTTGCAGCACTGGGAGAGGCTAACGGAAGTGATTATGAGAACGAGCCGGAGACAGGAGAGACAGGATATCATTATTATGACTCTTTCACAGTTTCTACCACTGTTGATGACAGCGGAAATGAGGTTGTTGCCGGAGTATGGTAAAATAAAAGAATAAAAATAAGGCAGGATAAAAGCATGGAAATGAAAAGAGTTTTATTAAAATTAAGCGGTGAGGCTCTTGCCGGACCGAAGAAAACAGGATTTGACGAGGCGACTGTTCTTGCAGTAGCGAAGCAGATCAAGGCAATTTCTGATGAAGGAGTACAGATCGGCATTGTGATCGGCGGTGGAAACTTCTGGAGAGGACGTACCAGTGAGACGATAGACCGCAACAAGGCAGACCAGATCGGTATGCTTGCTACCATTATGAACTGTATTTATGTATCTGACCTTTGCAGATATACAGGTATGAAGACTGAGATTTATACACCATTTGTATGTGGTGCATTTACCAAACTGTATTCCAAGGACAGCGTAGAAGAGAGCTTTGCACAGGGCAAGCTGGTATTCTTTGCAGGTGGTACAGGACATCCGTACTTCTCTACTGATACAGCTACGGTTCTTCGTGCAGTTGAGATCGAGGCCGATGCGATTCTTCTGGCGAAGGCAGTTGATGGTATTTATGACAGCGATCCGAAGGTAAATCCTGACGCTGTGAAGTATGATGAGATCTCTATTCAGGAAGTTGTTGACAAGAAGCTTGCAGCCATGGATCTTACAGCTTCTATTATGTGTCTGGAGCAGAAAATGCCGATGATGGTATTTGCTCTTGATGAGGAGAACAGCATTATCAACACTGTTCACGGAAAATTTTCCGGAACAAAGGTTACTGTATAAGCGCGTTGCGCAGAAAATAGGATAATACTGCTACCGGCAGAAAATCATAAAGAGGGAGATTAATTTTATGGATGAAAGAATTCAGAAGTATGAAGAGAAAATGAAAAAGACATTGGGCAGCTTAGAAGCAGAGCTGACTACTATCCGTGCAGGACGTGCCAATCCGCATATCCTTGACAAGCTGACAGTAGATTACTACGGAAGCCCTACACCGATTCAGCAGGTGGCAAATATCACAGTTCCGGAAGCTCGTATGATCCAGATCCAGCCATGGGAATCCAGCCTGATCAAGGGAATTGAGAAAGCAATCCTTACTTCTGATCTTGGTCTGAACCCGAATAACGATGGAAAAGTAATCCGTCTTGTTTTCCCGGAGCTTACTGAGGAACGCCGTAAAGATCTGGTTAAAGATGTTAAGAAAAAAGGCGAAGCAGCTAAGGTTGCTGTCCGCAACATCCGCCGTGATGCCAACGATGCATACAAGAAGCTGAAAAAAGAAGAGGATGTATCTGAGGACGAGATCAAAGAGTTAGAGGACAAAGTTCAGAAGCTTACAGACAAATACATCAAGGATGTAGATGCTGCAGTAGAAGCAAAAGGTAAGGAGATTATGACTGTATAAGGGCATATTACCTGAAGCGCAGAGCTGTTTGGACTAAAGATCTGCAAAACAGGATCCTTTTATAAAGAAACCGCAAAAAGAGCTCTTTAAAAAGAGCTCTTTTCTGCCCTTTTGTATGAAATTGTACGAATAATCTGAACGCTTATAACGAAAAAAGAAAAACAAAATACAAGGAGAAAAATATGAACGTACCCAATCATATTGCCATTATTCTGGACGGCAATGGCCGCTGGGCAAAGGCAAAGGGACTGCCTCGTGGCTATGGACATGTTAAGGGCTGCGCCAATCTGGAGCAGGTCTGCTATGATATTAAAGATCTGGGCGTGAAATATCTGACAGTATATGCTTTTTCCACGGAGAACTGGAAACGCTCCAGAGAAGAAGTGGACGGGCTTATGAAGCTGTTCCGCAGTTATCTGAAGAAATGTATCAAGATATCCCGGGATAATAAGATGAAAATCAAAATTATCGGCGATATCTCTGCTTTTGCACCGGATATTCAGGAAAGCATCCGTAAACTGGAGGAGTTTTCCAAGGATTATGATGAGCTGTACTTCCAGATCGCCATGAATTATGGAAGCCGCGATGAGATTACAAGAGGAATGCGAAAGATGGCACAGGATGTGGCGGATGGAAAAGTTTCTCCGGATCAGATCACAGAGGATACGATTGGAAGCTACCTGGATACTGCAGGAGTGCCGGATCCGGATCTTCTGATACGCACCAGCGGCGAACAGAGACTTTCCAATTTCCTTATGTGGCAGCTGGCTTATACGGAATTTTATTTTACAGACGTGGCATGGCCGGATTTCCATAAAGCAGAATTAGTACAGGCTATTGAGAAATATAATCAAAGAGACAGAAGATATGGCGGTGTGAAGGAGGAGTAAGATGTTTAAAACACGTCTTTTAAGCGGTATTGTGCTGGTCGCAGTTGCGCTTCTGACTATTATCAGTGGAGGTTATGTGCTGTTTTTTACACTACTTGGGATCTCTCTGATCGGAATGCAGGAGCTTTATAAGGTTATGAAGGTTCGGGAAGACCATTTTAATGCCCTGGAAATTGCAGGCTATCTTGGAGCTGTGATCTACTATGTGCTGATGTCGCTGGATTTTGAAAAATATGGAATGATGGGCGTGATCATTTCGTTCATGATGTTTATGTTCGTTTACGTATTTACTTATCCCAAGTTCAAAGCAGAACAGGTGATGCCGGCGTTCTTTGGGGTGGTATACGTGGCTGTGATGCTCTCCTTTATTTATCTTACCCGGAACCTTCCAGATGGAAAATTTCTGGTATGGCTGATCTTTTTATGCTCCTGGGGATGCGATACCTGCGCATATTGTGTGGGAATGCTGATCGGCAGGCACAAAATGGCACCAATCCTCAGCCCGAAGAAATCAGTAGAAGGTGGAGTAGGCGGCGTGGCAGGCGCTGCGCTTCTGGGCGCAATTTATGCAGCAGCAACTGGCGGAAAGATTGCAGAGTATGCGCTGATTTGTGCAGTCGGAGCACTGATCTCCATGGTTGGAGACCTGGCTGCTTCTGCTATTAAGAGAAATCAGGGAATCAAGGACTATGGCAAACTGATCCCGGGACACGGTGGAATCCTGGACAGATTTGACAGTGTGATCTTTACAGCTCCGGCTATTTATTTCCTGGCGAAGCTTGTGCTGGGAATCTGATTCCGGATTGGCAGCGGGAAGCATAAAGGAATAAGAAATGTGGAAATGATAAGATGTGATTTGTCCCTGAAATGGACTGAGAGGAATTTCAAATGAAGAAAATTGCAATTTTAGGCTCAACTGGTTCCATCGGTACACAGACCCTGGATGTAGTGAGAGCTAACGGCGATATAGAGGTGCTGGGAATCAGTGCAGGAAGAAATGTGAAAATGCTGGAAGAACAGGCAAGAGAGTTTCATCCTCAGCTGATTGCAGTGTGGGATGAAAATGCGGCAAAGGATCTGGCTGTCCGCCTTTCAGATATGGATGTAAAAATTGTGTCTGGCATGGAGGGACTTCTGGAGCTTGCACGTATGCCTCAGACAGATATTCTGGTTACCGCTGTTGTGGGAATGATTGGAATCCGTCCTACAATGGAGGGAATCAAGGCGGGCAAGGACATTGCCCTTGCAAACAAAGAAACATTGGTAACAGCAGGTCATCTGATCATTCCCATGGCAAAAGAGCATGGAGTTCAGATCCTTCCGGTAGACAGTGAGCACAGTGCTATTTTCCAGGTTCTTCATGGGGAAAAGCAGGCGCAGGTTGAGAAGCTTCTGATCACAGCTTCCGGTGGTCCCTTCCGTGGGAGAAAAAGAGAAGAACTGGAACATGTGACGCTTGCGGATACCCTGAAGCACCCGAACTGGGTAATGGGACAGAAGATCACAGTAGATTCTGCAACCCTGGTAAATAAAGGTCTGGAAGTTATGGAAGCCAGATGGCTGTTTGATGTGGATCTGGATCATATTCAGGTTGTTGTCCAGCCAAAGAGCATTATCCATTCGATGGTAGAGTTTAAAGATGGTGCGGTTATGGCGCAGCTTGGAACTCCGGATATGCGGCTTCCAATCCAGTACGCACTCTATTATCCGGAACGCAGATATCTGGATGGAGAGAGACTGGATTTCCATAAATTGAAAGAGATTACTTTTGAAGATCCGGATATGGACACATTCCTGGGGCTTCCAATGGCTATGGATGCTGCAAGAAAAGGAGGCAGTATGCCTACTGTGTTTAACGCAGCAAATGAGCTGGCTGTGAAGAAGTTTTTACAGGAAAAAATCGGCTTTCTGGATATTTACGACATTATTGCACAGTCTATGGAAAGACATACAGTGATCCGGAATCCGGAGCTAGAGGAGATACTGGCAGTAGAAGACGAGACTTATAAATGGATTGAAAGCAGGTGGTAGGTTGAAGATTATTCTGGCATTATTGATTTTCAGTGCGATCATTCTTTTTCATGAGCTGGGGCATTTCCTTCTTGCAAAGAAAAATAAGATCGTAGTAACGGAGTTTTCCCTTGGAATGGGACCAAGGCTGCTTAGCACAGAGAAGAATGGAACCAGGTATTCTCTGAAGCTTTTGCCTCTTGGCGGTTCCTGTGCCATGTTGGGAGAAGATATGGAGGATGAGTCCAAGGGGACTTTCAATGGTGCACCAGTGTGGGGAAGAATCGCTACAGTTGCAGCAGGACCGGTATTTAACTTTATCCTGGCCTTTGTGTTTGCAGTGCTCATTGTTACGCTGGTGGGCTATGACCCGGCAGAGGTTACGCAGGTGGAGAGTGGTTCTACTGTGGCTGAAGCTGGTCTTCAGGAAGGGGATATTATCAAAGAATATCAGGGGTATCATATTGATCTGGCAAGAGATCTTTATCTGTATATGTATCTGAATAATCCACAGGAGGATGAGACCATTCATATGATTGTGGAGAGGAATGGCAAAGATGTGGAGTTGGCCTTCAAACCAGACGTACAGGTGAGATACCTTCTTGGCTTTAACAGAAAGAGTACCGATTCTCTTGAGGTGGCATCCCTGATTCCGGGAATGGGCTTATCTGAAACTGGTGTGGAGCCTGGGGACGTGATCACTTCCATTAATGGTACCAGACTGGAGAGTTCGGACGATTATACTGCATATCTTGCAGAGCATCCTCTCACAAGTGAGCCTGTGACCATTACTTATGAGCGTGATGGCCTGGAATACAACGCTGAGGTAACTCCATCGGAGTCCCGCACAGCAGTGCTTGATTTTTCTTATAATCTGGCGTACACGAAGACACATGGATTTGAAGTGCTGAAGTATGGAACACTGGAAGTAAAATATATGATCCGCTCTACCTTACTCAGCCTGAAAGAGCTTCTTACCGGCGGACTGGGCGTAAAGGATTTAAGCGGTCCGGTTGGCGTAGTTGATGCAATTGGCAGCACCTATGAGGCAAGTAAGAGTGAGGGCATGCTGACAATCTGGGTAAATATGCTGTATATGGCAGCTCTTTTATCTGCAAACCTTGGTGTTATGAACCTGCTTCCGCTTCCTGCACTGGATGGTGGCCGGCTTGTATTTCTGATTATCGAGGCTATCCGGAGAAAACCGGTGAACAGACAGATTGAGGGCATGGTTCATTTTGCAGGTTTGATGGTGTTGATGCTTTTGATGGTTGTAGTTATGTATAATGATATTTTGAAGATTTTTTAATCTTTTTGAAATGAAAAAGCTGTAAAAAAATGAAAGCGAAGGCTATGTGTATCAAACGGATATGCATAGCCTTTTTTGATGCAGCAGACGATTCTGCAGCAAATTCCTATTACCCCAAAAAGCTTTTCCAGGCAGTGAGAGGAAATAACGGAAATGCAGATGAGGGGGATGGTCTGCTGCAGGCGGCAAATCTTGCAAGGGGATTCCTTTTTATATGGAAAACTTCCGAATATGTAGTAATAAAAACTACATAATAAAGTGTCGAATAAAAGTAAAACTTGACATAAAAACAATAATGCTTTATACTAAAATAGTTTTAAAATCAAACTAAATTAAAGCATGGAGGATATTGTTTTGGATAGAGAATACAAAAGCAGTTTGAGATGTTTGAAAATTGGAGATAAGGTGGCAGAACTTCCTATTATTCAAGGGGGAATGGGCGTGGGAGTGAGCCGTAGCTCCCTGGCTGGCGCGGTGGCAGCAGAAGGAGGAGTGGGAGTTATTTCCACAGCTCAGATTGGATATGATGAGGCTGGCTTTGAGAAAGACCAGGCGGGATGCAATCTGAAGGCAATAAGAAAGCACATATGGAAGGCAAGGGAGATTGCCAAGGGAAAAGGGCTGGTCGGTGTTAATATTATGGTAGCGCTGAAACATTATAAAGAGCATGTAAAGGAAGCTGTGGAATGTGGTGCAGATGTGATCATCAGTGGCGCAGGACTTCCCATGAATCTGCCAGAGCTGGTACCGGAGTTTTGCAGAACAAAGATTGCGCCTATTGTTTCTTCAAAAAGGGCAGCAAATCTGATTCTGAAAATGTGGGCACATCGATATAACCGGACTGCAGATCTGATCGTAGTGGAAGGACCGGAGGCAGGAGGACACCTGGGATTTTCCAGGGATCAGCTGGCTCACAGGGATGAGATGGATTTTGACCAGGAAATTCGGGATATTATTGCATGTAAAAAGGAATATGAGGAAAAGTTTGGCCGGGAAATTCCAGTGGTAGTTGCTGGCGGAATTTTTGACCGGAAAGATATTGATCATGCTATGGCACTTGGGGCAGATGGTGTGCAGATCGCAAGCCGGTTTGTGGCGACAAAGGAATGCGATGCCGATGAAAGGTATAAACAGGCGTATGTAAATGCAAGGAAAGAGGATGTGCAGATTATCCAGAGCCCTGTAGGAATGCCTGGAAGGGCGCTTTGCAATCCTTTTATGAAACTGGTAGAGAATGGACGGATTCCAGTAAAGAAGTGCTATAACTGCCTGGAAAAATGTAATCCAGGACAGGTACCGTACTGCATTACCAAGGCATTGATCGATGCGGTGGAGGGAGATGTAGAGAATGGATTGATGTTCTGTGGGGCAAATGTTGGAAGGATTGACAAAATTACTTCAGTGCATGAATTGATGCAGGAATTGGCAGAAGGCTGATGGTTAGGCGGTTCCTATATGGTGATGTTGCTGACAAACGGCATGTCCGTTTAGATTATAAGGTTTAGATTAGAATTTTATGGCGGGAGAGAAAATCCCGCCATATTGTGTTTATTGTAATTCTGCAATCCGGGTGACGCCTACGTAAATTTCCTGAATTTTGTACCAGGTGGTATAATCTACGATTCCGGTTTCCGGAAGACCGAAAATATTCTGGAATTTGCGGACAGAGGCCTGAGTCTGGGCACCATAGATTCCGTCCGGATTTACTTTTGGAAGAGCAGGGTAGGCCTGGCTGATAGCATTTAGCTGTTCCTGAAGCTGGAGTACTTTGCTGCCGGAAGCACCAATATCCAGGTCATATCCTGGCCAGGAGGAAGGAATCCCGGAGACTTCTTCTGCCACATTGATATACATATCGTTTCCATAGAAATACCGTAGGATTTCAATAGCAGAATATCCCTGGTCTCCAAGCCGCTTGCTTCCCCACTGTGTCATCCATCCTCTGTCCCGGCACTGCACCCGCTCTCCGTCGCAGTACTGGGTAAGAATTGGCTGACGGACGTTAGGACGGGATAGATAATTCTCGAAAAGTTCGTCTACAATGCGGTCGATGGAGTCAAAAATGTTTCGTCCGCGGATCCATTTGTGGTCGTAGGCGGTGGAGGAGGTGATGGTGTAGTCTTTCCCTTTATTGCGGTACCACTCCGTGTATACCCGGTTTAGGGTAAAGGACATAATTGCCAGGATGTTGGCGCGGATAGTGTCGTCAGGCCAGGTGGCATAGATTTCGCTGCTTGCTACATTTTTGATATAGTCGCGGTAGCGGACATAATAATTAGAGGCGGAGTTATCACCTACAGGCCCATCGTGCACTACAATGTATTCCGGAATTACGACCTTGCTTAGAACAATTTCGCCAGTTTCGTGTACTGGTTTAATTTCAGATTCCTGTATTTTTGGTGGATATTCATAGAAAAGTGTATGGGGAGGAATGACAATTCTGTTTTCCGAAACAGTGTCTTGCCTGGGATTCAGAAGGACAGGCTGTTTGGCCAGAACCGCAGGCAAGACTTCTGTACCTGCGATTTCCTCCTGGTGAAAATCCTCGGCTTTGATCTGCATGGAATATTCTGCATAAGGCTGCGCCTCCTCGGAAGCATTCAGGCTGTATTCCAGAGGAGGCGTTTTTAATTGAAGGACAGGGGTGTTGCCGGAAGAATCCGTGCGGACTTCTTCAATGACACTGTTTGGATCACCTGTATAAGAAATACGGACCAGTGCATTTTCCACAGGGCGGTTGTCTGTTTTTGAATGGACCGTTATCTGTAAGGTACCCTGGTCTACATTTTCCTGCTGTGCACATAAGGCTTTTCTGTAATACATGGACGACCTCATAAAATGCTCTTCCAGGTATTATATGCTAAAAATGCAATTGTGAAAACATAATTCAGGGATGTTTGTGGGGATGAGAATATATTATAATAGTAAAGAGGCAGCAGGACAGCGGTGCCTACGGTGAAAAAAACGAAAGAAGGAATAAAATGAAACACTTAAGAAAACAAATTGCAGGCTATCTTTTAACGCTTATTCTGCTTATGGCAGGAATCGTATTCCCTGGAAGTGGGGAAAAGGTTCTGGCATCTGGCGGCAGTATGACTGTGCATTTCCTGGATGTGGGACAGGGATTATCCATTCTGGTGCAGTCAGAGGGACAGAATCTGCTGTATGATGGTGGTCCAAGAAGCGCGTCCAGCTATGTGGTGTCCTATTTGCAGGAGCAGAATGTGTCAGAAATTGATTATCTGATTTCATCCCATTACGATGAGGATCATGTGAGCGGACTGATTGGATGTCTGAATGCATTTCAGGTGGACAATGTGATTGGAGCAGATTATATCCATGATTCTTCCCTTTATGGCTCTTTTATGGATGCAGTGGCAGCACATGGGCTTGAAGTACAGCATCCGGCAGTGGGGGCAGAGTATACATTTGGCTCGGGAGAATTTACAATTCTTTCACCAAAGGAAATCAGCAAAGAGAGTAATGCTAATTCGGTGGCAATTAAGCTGACGAATGGAGAAAACAGTTTCGTTTTTACCGGGGATGCAGATTTTAACTGTGAGGCAGATATGGTGAATTCCGGGCTTGATCTGAGCTGCGACGTGTTAAGTGTGGGCCATCATGGATCTGCTACATCCACAAGCTGGGATTTTCTTCAGGCTGCAGTTCCGGAATTTGCAGTGATCAGCTGCGGCGCAGGAAATATGTATGGTCATCCGCATGCGGATACCATGGAAAAACTGTCAGATATGGGAATTCAGGTATATCGCTCTGATGAACAGGGAACCATTGTAGCTTCTTCGGATGGAAGTGCTATTACCTGGAGTGCAGATCCTTGCAATGATTATACTTCAGGTGATGGAGAAACAGCTGGGCAAAGTGAAGGGGAGAATGGATTTACAGCTGAAGATAATAGCGGAACTGATGTAGCTGCAGCATCAGAAAAGTCAGAACAGATTGCTGCAGCAGATGACAGTCAGGAGGAAATGGTATGGATATCTGCTACAGGAAGTAAATATCACAGTATTCCTGACTGTGGAAATATGAATCCGGATAAGGCATATCAGGAGCCAGTCTCACAGGCTGAGGCTCAAGGATATGAAGCTTGTAAGAAGTGCTTTTGATTATATATATTTAACCGAAATTTTCCATTATATTTCGGAATATCCCTTTTTTATTTGGGGAAATTCTGGTATACTAGAGCGTGTTTGAAAAAGGCTTTCTGCAAGATGTGCGTCACAATTTGTGGGAGATTTTGCCCGAATGAGGGCGCCGTAGCGGGCTACGGCAACCGAATTCGGGCAAAATATACCGCAAAGTGGGGCGTGCAGATTGCGGGAATGATTTTTCAAACACGCTCTAAAGTGTATGCTTAGTAGAACGTACGGAATATAAAATATAATAACTGTGTAGTTTTCGGACCGTAATCCGTGAGGGCTCCGGCAGTTATAAATAAATTGGTGGTGTAAAATTAGTGAGTGAACAGAAAAGAGTAATTTATACAAAGGAGGAACTGGCTGCGAAGGTAAAGGTTCCGGCTATCGTGGAGCAGGATCTGAAGCGCATTATCAGTGATCGCCTGGAACAATGCGGTCTGTATTACAGATGCTTTTCCAGAATCAAGACAGCTTCTTCTATGGCTCATAAATTTGCTCTGAAAGATTATGGCGCGGAGAATAAGAAACTGCAGGACCTGGTAGGTGTCCGTATTAACCTGTATTTTGATGATGATGTAGAAATCTGCCAGAATATTGTGGAAAATACCTTTGATGTGATTGGCTGGTCCACTTCGGAAAGAAGCGAGGAGGAGTTCAAACCT
Source organism: Ruminococcus sp. D54t1_190329_F1 (assembly GCF_015551645.1). NCBI lineage: Bacteria > Bacillati > Bacillota > Clostridia > Eubacteriales > Oscillospiraceae > Ruminococcus > Ruminococcus sp. D54t1_190329_F1. The sequence continues at coordinate 120,393 of NZ_JADNDC010000005.1, read as the reverse complement.
ACGAAATTAAACGGCGTGTGCCGTCTTCCGGAATATTTGCGATCAGAAATTTCAACAGAGACCTGGGATATGTATATTGATGATACCTTCGAGATTCAGATTAAGACCATGTTTTTCGAGGGCTGGCATGAGATCGAGCACGATATGCGCTATAAAGGAGAGGAACTGTGGAAGAATTACAAGGGCTTTTCCAGATACTTTAACAGTATTCTGGCAACTTTGGAGCTTTGTGATAAATCCATGGTTACCCTGTTTGAGGATCTGGGACATTCCCTTTATAAATCAGGCAGATGGAGTGATATGATCAAGAGCCATTTCCGTCTGAAGCTGGGAGAGGGACAGCTTTATCCTGAGGTGGCGAAGCTTCTGGATGAGGATTGTGACCAGCAGGTGGAGAACCTGGCCAAGCGTATTTATAAGACCAGCAAGCAGACACTGGTAGACCAGCTGCTTCACCGCAGCCGCAAGGTACCGATCAATGTAAATACGATTATTGCTCTGTTAAACGACAGTCAGTTCCATGACAGTCGTCTGACCGCTATTTTTAAGGAACGTGATGTTTATAATGATGGCCGCGAGGAGAGCCTTGGAGAATCCTGGCATTATGAGATGAAGCCTCTTATCCGCCACAACGTATTCCAGATGTGCACACAGGTGGATGGAAGTCGTCTGAAGGAAGAGAAAACGGCATCTGCTGCAGAGATTTTCCAGCAGGCAGCAGATGCGATATATGGCTGGATCGTGGGGAAATATGGCGGTCTGTTTAAGGAAATGCCACAGAAGACCAGTACTTATCATGCTGACATTCTGGCTTATCATGTAGCTGTGAATTATGATCCGGACAATCATCGGCTGAATATGCATGTAAGACATATGGATATGGAAGTGGGCGGCAGAATCTGGTATTCAGAAGCAGGACTTGAAGTGTCGCGTCAGGAAGAAGTGATTCTGAAGGTTTGCAATGGATATGCACAGCCGGAGAGAGAACACACCATCCAGGACCCAGGAGTAACTTTTTTCAGTTATCCTGGATATTATAAGACGATTGTTGACAATATCGGAATTGTAAATGGAATCGAATGTTCTAACAGAAGACGTATTTTGCGAGAGGATATGTTTGGGAATCTTATTGCAGCGTTGAAAGATTCGGGGCGTTTATTCCCTGTTGTTGTGATTGTCTCAAGAGAGACTGCAGACGGAATGATGGATGAGGATTGGCTTGGCCAGTTCCGTGTATCTGATTTTACAAGGACTGTATGGCGATATTCTCATGTATTTACGGCGCATGAGTCTGTTGGAAAGAAATTTCTGAAACTTGCAGGAATTGATCTTCGCCAGATTGATGATATCCCAAGGCTTTATATTTTCTGGCCGGGCGGAGATGTGGACGACTATGGTCCGGAGGATGTAACCAACTGTAGCTTTGGCCGTCACCTTGAGGCAAGAGGCGATGCCCGCACCTATGATATTGTGCGTGGCGGACAGGCGTTCTATCATAAGATCGTTACAGATTTAAGAGAATGGAATATTTCTGCTGATATGTGGGAAGGATTTAAGCTGGAGACAGTGACAGAACTTCCGAAATAGAATGACAAAAGTAAATCGGTAATAAAAAAAGGGCCTGCAAAACGGATGGTTTGCAGGTCTTTAATGTTTTTGAGCAATAAAAAATGCGGAAGATGGGACTTGAACCCACACAAGCGCAATGCTTACAAGATCCTTAGTCTTGCTCGTCTGCCAGTTCCGACACTTCCGCATATCGCATTCATAGAGAAAAAACCTCTGCGCGATAAAATATGAAATAGTGACTATTAAATAGTCATGCGGAAGATGGGACTTGAACCCACACGAGCGCAATGCTCACAAGATCCTTAGTCTTGCTCGTCTGCCAGTTCCGACACTTCCGCATATCGCGTTTCTCGGAGAAAGGTTTCTTTCTCGCTGCGACGGATATTAGTATAACAAAGGGGTATATGATTGTCAACACATTTTTTGAAAAAAATTAAAAAAATTCAAGTTTTTTTTGAAAAAAAGAGGAATTTGAAATTTTGTGTAGAATATAATTAATAGGAGGAAGATTATCGGCGTACCTGTCAGTCTTTGGAGGATAGAAGATATATGAATATCAGAGAGAGCATGGAAGAAAGAGAACTGGAACTGCTGAGTCCCTATGCCGCATACAGTGGACGTTCCAGAGGAAGAGACCGGGAGGAAGAAGAGTGTGACGTCCGGACAGTTTACCAGAGAGACCGGGACAGGATCCTGCATAGCAAGGCTTTTCGCAGGATGAAAGATAAGACTCAGGTTTTTCTGGCTCCGGAAGGAGATCATTACAGGAACCGGCTGACGCACACTCTGGAGGTATCCCAGATCGCACGTACTATAGCCAAGGCACTTCGCCTGAATGAGGATCTTGTGGAGGCGATTGCACTGGGACATGACCTTGGTCACACGCCTTTCGGACATTCAGGAGAGACCGCACTTAATACCGTTCATCCTGAGGGCTTTGCCCACTACCGTCAGAGCGTCCGCGTGGTGGAAGTACTGGAGAAGAACGGAGACGGACTGAATCTTACCTGGGAGACAAGAGACGGAATCCTGAATCACCGTACCAGCGGTCATCCGTCCACTTTGGAGGGACAGGTAGTCCGCTTTTCTGATAAGATCGCCTATGTTCATCATGATATGGACGATGCCCAGAGAGCTGGGATCATTACAGAGAATGATATTTCTGCCAGTCTCAGGGAGTTTCTTGGACAGACCACAAGAGAAAGGCTGAATACCTTTGTACATGATGTGATTGAGCACAGCATTGACCAGCCTTCCATTCAGATGTCGGCTCCTGTAGAGCAGGCACTCATGGATCTTCGATCAGAGATGTTCCAGAAAGTATATCTGAATCCCATCGCGAAGCGGGAAGAATCCAAGGCAATCAAAATGCTGACAGAACTATACGCCTATTACATAGATCACCCGGAAGCAATGTCCAGGGAGTACGTTGCTCTTATTGAGAAAAAGGGAGTTCCAAAAGACCGGGCGGTATGTGACTGGCTGTCAGGAATGACGGATCAGTATTCCATGAAGAAATTCAAGGAGATTTTCATACCAAGAGCTTGGGAGGTTTATTAGAACGTGGACAAAACTCTTGCAATGAGATATAATATTTGTTTACGCGAAAGATGTCGCATTTTCTTGGATATGCGGCATATTAAATCAAAGGAGGATAAGCATGCGCTATTCCGACGATATCATTGAAGAAGTGCGAATGAAAAATGATATTGTAGACGTGATATCCCAGTATGTAAGACTGACCAGAAGAGGAAGCTCCTATTTTGGTCTGTGTCCTTTTCATAATGAGAAGACCCCTTCCTTTTCCGTAACGCCGTCTAAGCAGATGTATTACTGCTTCGGCTGCGGAGCTGGAGGAAATGTATACAATTTTGTAATGCAATATGAGAATTATTCATTTGGAGAAGCACTTTCCCATCTGGCAGAGCGTGCCGGAGTGGAACTTCCCAAGATCGAATATTCCAAGGAGGCAAGGGCGAAAGCGGAGAAGCGCGCAGCCTTGCTTGAGATCAATAAGAAAGCGGCTCAGTATTTTTATTACCAGCTGCGCCGTGAAGGTGGAAAAAATGCCCACGATTATCTTACAGGCAGAGGTCTCAGCGAAGAGACGATCAGGAAATTCGGCCTGGGGTATTCAGACAAGTACAGTGATGACCTGTATAAATACCTGAAATCCCAGAATTACAGTGATGAACTTCTTCGGGAATCCGGCCTTTTCAATGTGGATGAACGCCAGGGCATGTATGACAAATTCTGGAACCGTGTTATTTTTCCAATCATGGATGTTAATAACAGGGTGATTGGATTTGGCGGGCGGGTGATGGGAGACGGCAAGCCCAAGTACCTGAATTCGCCGGAGACCCGTATTTTTGACAAGAGCCGTAATCTGTACGGATTGAATATAGCCAGAACCACCAGGAAAAATTACCTGATCCTGTGCGAGGGCTACATGGATGTAATCTCCATGCATCAGGCAGGATTTACCAATGCAGTGGCGTCCCTGGGAACGGCACTTACATCCGGACATGCCAGTCTGGTGAAGAGGTATACACAGGAAGTACTTCTTCTTTACGATAGTGATGAAGCTGGTGTAAAAGCCGCCTTGCGAGCAATTCCCATTCTCCGGGAAGCCGGCGTGAATTCCAGAGTGGTGAATTTACGGCCTCACAAGGACCCTGATGAATTTATCAAAGCAGAAGGAGCAGAGGCCTTTGAGAAAAGGCTAGAAGAAGCTACGGACAGCTTTATGTTCCGGGTAAGTATTGCTTCCGGTGATTTTCCCATGGATGAGCCTCAGGGACAGAACCGCTTTTTTGAGCGGTGTGCTCAGTATCTTCTGGAACTTTCTGATGAACTGGAGCGGAATCTGTATATTGAAGCAATTGTAAAAGAATACCGCAGGTATGGAATCAGTGTGGAAGACCTTCGGAAGCGTGTAAATACCCTTGCTCTGAAGGGTACGCCTGCGGAGAAGCGCATTCAGCCAAAATCCGGCGGCTCTCCGATGAGAAAAAAGGAGAGCGCGGCAGATAAATCCCAGAAGCTGATGCTTACCTGGCTGGTTACCTATCCGGCAATCTTTGACACTGTGGAGAAATATCTTTCCCCTTCAGATTTTGTAGTTCCTCTTTATAAAGAGGTGGCAGAAATGCTCTGGAAGCAGCACGAAGAGGGAGATGTGAATCCGGCCAGACTTCTGAATGCTTTTACAGACAGTGAAGAGCAGAAAGAAGTGGCCTCTCTCTTTAATGCCACGATCCACCTTGAGACAAAGGAGGAACAGCAGAGAGCATTTTCCGATGCTTTGATCCGCATTAAGCAGGAGAGTCTGGCGGAGAAAAATAAAAACTGGGATCCTGCAGATATGGGGGCTTTACAGGAACTTGTAAAGGCCAAGAAGAATTTGGAGGAGCTTGGAAGAAAAAGGCAGCAATTGCATATTTCTTTTGAATAAGGATAAAATATTAACACTATATGGAGGTTAGAGTACCTATGGAAATGAATATGGGCAAATTCAGTGAGAAACTGGTGGGACTTCTGGAGCTTGCAAAAAAGAAGAAAAATGTACTGGAATATCAGGAAATCAGTGATTATTTCAAAGACCAGCCACTGGATGCGGAACAGATGGACAAGATCTTCGATTTCCTTGAGGCAAGCGGAGTAGATGTGCTGCGTATCACAGAGAACAGTGCAGATGACCTTATGCTGGACGATGACATGGATATTGATGGTCTGGACGATGAGGAAGAAGTAGAGCTGGACAAGATCGATCTTTCTGTTCCGGAGGGTGTGAGCATTGAGGATCCGGTTCGTATGTATCTGAAAGAAATCGGTAAAGTTCCGCTTCTTTCAGCAGAAGAAGAAATCGAGCTTGCAAAGAAAATGGAACAGGGTGACGAAAATGCCAAGAAGCGTCTGGCAGAAGCCAACCTTCGTCTTGTTGTCAGCATTGCAAAGCGTTATGTAGGACGTGGAATGCTTTTTCTGGATTTGATTCAGGAAGGTAACCTGGGCCTTATCAAGGCTGTTGAAAAATTTGATTACCGAAAGGGTTACAAGTTCAGTACCTATGCTACCTGGTGGATCCGTCAGGCTATCACAAGAGCCATTGCAGACCAGGCGCGTACCATCCGTATTCCGGTGCATATGGTTGAGACGATCAACAAGCTGATCCGCGTTTCCAGACAGTTACTCCAGGAGCTTGGACGTGAACCTACTCCGGAGGAAATCGCGGAAGAGATGGACATGCCGGTTGACCGTGTGCGTGAGATCCTGAAGATTTCCCAGGAGCCGGTTTCCCTGGAGACCCCTATTGGTGAAGAGGAGGACAGCCATCTTGGAGATTTCATCCAGGATGATAATGTTCCGGTTCCGGCTGACGCAGCAGCATTTACACTTTTGAAGGAACAGCTGGTGGAGGTTCTTGGCACTCTTACTGAGAGAGAACAGAAGGTTCTCCGCCTTCGTTTCGGACTTGATGATGGACGTGCAAGAACTCTTGAGGAAGTTGGTAAGGAGTTTAATGTAACCAGAGAGCGTATCCGTCAGATTGAGGCAAAGGCTCTTCGTAAGCTCCGCCATCCAAGCCGCAGCCGCAAGCTGAAGGATTACCTGGATTAAGGAGAGGGCTATGCAGTTATCCTTACGACTGTCTGCAATCGCAGACCTGGTGACAGAAGGAAACCGGCTGGTAGATGTGGGATGCGATCATGGATATCTGCCGGTATACCTGATACAGCAGAAAAAAATTCCATCCGCCATTGCAATGGATGTGCGAAAAGGTCCCCTTTCCAGGGCACAGGAACATATCCGGCTGTATGGACTGGAGGAATACATACAGACCCGGCTCTCAGACGGACTTGAAGGATTGAAAGCCGGAGAGGGTGACACCCTTGTGATCGCAGGTATGGGCGGTCCCCTTATGGAAAGGATTCTCACAGATGGCAGGTCTGTGAGAAATTCTTTCTCTGAGCTGATTTTACAGCCACAGTCCGACATTCCCCATTTTCGCAGATTTATTCAGTACGAAGGCTGGGAAATCACGGAAGAGAAAATGGTAGAAGAGGATGGGAAATTTTATCCTATGATGCGGGTGGTGCCTGGAGCCTGTTTGAAACCTAACGTGGATTCTTTCACAAAAAATACGTCTGTGAAAGCCGCTTCTTCTGAGAAACTGCATGCTGATGAATGGGCAGAAATGCCGGAGAATCCAGCTGCTTACACCTTGGAGGAGGCCTTCGGCAAATATCTTCTTCAGGAAAGGAACCCGGTGCTTTTTCGTTATCTTCAGCGGGAATCCCGGATCCGCTCCCAGATTCTGGAACAATTGGAAACGGCACCGAAGGCAGAGGCAGTTACTGCCCGCATTTTGGAAGTAAAGGAGGAGGCGCAGCTGATCGCTGCTGCGTTGGCAGAATATGAAGGTTAAAGAACTGACAGACTGGCTGGGAGGAAATTTTCCTGCAGCAGTTGCAGAAGACTGGGATAATGTGGGACTCCTTACAGGAGATGACGAGAGTGAGGTAAAACATGTCTTTCTTGCCCTTGATCTTACCGAAACAGTGTTAGACGAGGCTATCCGGGCTGGCGCTGACATGATCGTTACCCATCATCCTATGATTTTTTCCGGTATTAAGAAGATCAATAATCACAGCTTTACAGGACGGAAGATTATCAGTCTGGTGCGCCATGGAATATCTTATTATGCAATGCACACCAACTATGATATTCTGGGAATGGCAGATTTAAGTGCCGGATATCTGGAACTGTCAGATACGAAGGTACTTTGTGCTACCGGGGAAAAAGACGGGGAGCCCATTGGCTTTGGACGTGTGGGAAATCTGCCTTGTGAGATGACTTTAAAGGAGTACGCCCTTCTTGTAAAAAAGAATCTGAAGCTTTCAGATGTGAAAGTGTACGGAAATCTGGAACAGACTGTGAAAACGGCTGCCGTATGTACCGGTTCTGGTAAAAGCATGATCCAGGATGTGCTTGCAGCCGGGGCTGATGTATATGTGACAGGTGATATTGACCATCATACCGGAATTGATACCGTAGCCCAGGGGCTTGCAATCATTGACGCAGGTCATTACGGTACGGAATATATTTTTATGGAAGATATGAAGGAAAGACTGGCAAAAGCGTTTCCGGAGCTTACAGTCAGCTGCGCAAAGGTGAGAAGCCCGTATACGATATTATAAGGGTGAGACTTGTTGTGGATGGGCGAGATGACGTCTGTCTGGAGATAAAATGAGTTGTCAGAATAATATTGTCTGGTTTTGGAAAATGTGATTTATGTTTAGCCTAATTGATCTTTCGGATCAGAAAAGGAGATTTTATGGATCATGCAGTGAAACTTACAATCAATGGGGAAACCAGAGAGTTTCCCATGGGAATTACCTATAAAGAAGTTGTAAAAGAGTACGAAAAGACCAGCCCGGCCCCTGTTATTCTTGTAATTGCAGGAGGCAAGATCTGTGAGCTTCATAAAAAAGCGGAACGGGACGGTGAAGTCCGGCTGGTCACCACAAAAGACAGCATTGGAAATAAAACCTATAAGCGAACTGCATGTCTGGTGCTTTTAAAGGCAATTTACGATCTTGCAGGCAAAGAAAAAGTAGATAAAGTGGTGCTTCATTATTCTGTAGGAAGCGGTTTTTACTTTACCATGGAAGGAGAACAGAAGCTGGATCAGGCATTTCTTGACCAGGTAAAGAAGCGGATGACAGAGCTGGTGAAGCAGAAAATCCCGGTGAAGAAACGAAGTGTAGGAACGGATGAAGCAATTGCGCTTTTTCATCATCACAGAATGTATGATAAAGAGAAGCTGTTCCGCTATCGCAGGGTTTCCAGGGTGAATATTTACAGCATAGAGAATTTCGAGGACTATTTTTACGGGGCAATGGCTTACGATACCGGCTATGTGCCATATTTTGACCTGAAGCTGTATGATGAAGGCTTTGTGCTGATTCTGCCGGAGGCTAAGACTCCGGATGTGCTTCCGGAATTCCAGCCCCAGGAGAAGATCTTCCAGGTGCAGAAGGATTCTGAAGAGTGGGGCAGAAAGCTGGAAATCTCCACAGTAGGTGAACTGAATGACCAGATCGTTTCCCAGGGAATACAGAAGATCCTTCTTATGCAGGAGGCAATCCAGGAGTCTGGAATTGCCAGAATTGCAGAGCAGATTGTGGAGGCCGGAAACAAGAAGTTCGTTATGATCGCCGGTCCGTCCTCCTCTGGCAAGACTACCTTTTCCCACAGGCTTTCCATTCAGCTGGCGGCACATGGAATGAAGCCACATCCCATTGCTGTTGACAATTATTTTGTAAACAGAGAGCATACCCCGCTGGATGAATTCGGGGAAAAGGATTACGAGTGTCTGGAAGCCATTGATGTGGAGCAGTTCAACAAAGATATGCTGGCACTTCTTAATGGAGAGAGAATAGAACTTCCGGTGTTCAACTTCAAGACCGGGCAGAGAGAATATAAAGGCGATTTTCTCCAGCTAGGGAAGGAAGACATCCTTGTTATTGAGGGAATCCACGGCCTGAACGACAAATTAAGCTACGCGCTTCCGAAGGAGAGTAAGTTCAAAATCTATATCAGTGCCCTCACCCAGCTGAACATTGATGAACACAACCGGATTCCTACCACGGACGGCAGATTGATCCGCAGAATCGTCCGGGATGCAAGAACCAGAGGAACCTCAGCCAGCGAGACCATTGCAAGATGGCCCTCTGTAAGACGCGGCGAGGAGAAAAATATTTTTCCATACCAGGAAGAAGCGGATGTTATGTTTAACTCGGCACTGATCTATGAACTGGCATGTCTGAAGGTATACGCAGAGCCTCTTCTCTTCGGAATTTCCAAAGAGGAGCCGGAATATCTGGAGGCAAACAGGCTGCTGAAATTTTTTGATTATTTTGTAGCTGTGCCAAGCGAGGAAGTGCCTAATAATTCCCTGTTAAGAGAATTTATAGGGGGAAGCTGTTTTAACACCTGATGATGCAGATGTGCTTGTAAGAAATTGAGGGTTACTGTTTACTCCGTTTACCGCAACCTTAACAGGTTATACGGCAGGAAGAAATGAGAAATAGTGCTTTACATCTTAAAGCAATAATGTTAAAATAGCACTTGCGCAAGCAGGCCAGGTGATCGCGGCTGGACAGACGAAAGGGTTCAGACGAGGAAAGTCCGGGCTTCACAGGGCAGGATGCCGGATAACGTCCGGTGGAGGCGACTCCCAGACCAGTGCAACAGAAATAAACCGCCATGGCTTGCCATGGTAAGGGTGGAAAGGCAGTGTAAGAGACTACCGCCGTCCTGGTAACAGGCCGGGCACATGTAAACTCCATTCGAAGCAAGACCGAGCAGAAAGCGATACGGCGGCCCGTCGTGCTTTCAGGTAGGTCGCTTGAGCCTTTCGGCAACGGAAGGCCTAGACAGATGATCACTCAACGACATAACCCGGCTTATCGGTCTGCTTGCGTATTTAAGAATCGGATTGTATCATACAATATGATATTTAACCTGGGAAGATTCAGTTCTGCTGGATTTTCTCAGGTTTTTTGCTTTATAGGAAATTACTCCGTAATGTTCCGATAAAGCAAAAAACGCTCCGCGAGGATGCGACCAGATGGACAGGAAATTTCACCGGAATTTTCTGTTACAAAAAAGTGGAAGCTGTATTCAGCTTCCACAATAAAATATCAATATTGTTATAAAAACCAATAATTTACAGAGACAACTTACTTATTTCTGTGACCGGAGTATTTCTCCTCACAATATTTACATCTGTAAACCTCATTCTCCTCATCTGCCAGAACAAACACCTGATCCAGTCCCTGCTCAATGGAAGTGATGCAGCGGGGATTCTTACATCTGATTACGTTTACAACCTGCTTCGGAAGACGAAGGTCTTTTTTCTCAACAATCTTCTCATCTTTAATAATATTTACGGTGATATTGTGATCAATGAAACCAAGGATATCCAGATCCAGATCTTCAATCGGGCACTCAACCTTGATGATGTCCTTTTTGCCCATCTTATTACTCTTTGCGTTCTTGATGATCGCAACGGTACAATCAAGCTTGTCAAGCTTCAGGTCATGATAAATAGTCATAGCCTTGCCGGCTTTGATATGGTCTAATACGAAACCTTCACGAAGTGCTCCAACATTTAACATGGCAGTTCCACCTCCAATAATGTAAGAATCAGGGCCATACGAACATATACACCGTACTGGGCCTGTTTAAAGTATGCAGCTCTCGGATCGCTGTCCACTTCAACAGAAATTTCGTTAACACGAGGAAGCGGATGAAGAATGTACATGTCATCCTTTGCAAGGGAAAGCTTCTGCTTGTCCAGTATGTAGAAATCCTTCATACGAACATAGTCTTCCTCATTGAAGAAACGCTCTTTCTGAACACGTGTCATGTAAAGAATGTCAAGCTCCGGAATTGCATCCTCCAGACGTTCTACTTCTATGAACTCGATGTTGTTCTTCTTCAGTACGTCTTCACGGATATAGCTGGGAATACGAAGCTCTTCCGGAGAAATCAGTACGAATTTAACATTGTTGTAGCGAACCAGCGCCTCGATCAGAGAGTGAACGGTACGTCCGAATTTCAGATCTCCGCACAGACCGATGGTAATGTTGTCAAGACGTCCCTTTAAGGAACGGATGGTAAGTAAGTCTGTAAGAGTCTGGGTTGGATGCTGATGACCACCGTCACCGGCATTGATAACAGGAATATTAGAAACCATAGAAGCTACCAGCGGAGCACCTTCTTTGGGATGACGCATAGCACAGATATCTGCATAGCAGGAAACAACACGAATGGTATCGGCAACAGTTTCCCCTTTCGCTGCGGAACTGGAATCTGCAGATGAGAAACCAAGAACCTTACCGCCAAGGTTCATCATAGCAGCTTCAAAACTGAGACGGGTACGGGTACTTGGCTCATAGAAAAGTGTGGCAAGCCGTTTGTCGTCACAGGTATGTGCGTATTTTTTGGGGTTTTTCTCAATATCGCTGGCAAGATCCAGAAGCTTCTCAAGCTCCGGAACACTAAGGTCCAGCGGACTCATTAAGTGTCTCATGATATACCTCCGTTATGAGTGTGTGGTTTTGGGGTAGAGTGTTACGGTTCACGAAAACTCTTTCAAAAAGGATCTTCTGTGAGTGGTAACGCAAAATCTCTTCGACCTATCATATACTACTTGGAATGATTTTTCAAGAAGATTTTGTAAGTATTTTTTCGAAAAACAGTCCAGTGAGAAACCAGACCGGGAGATAGTCCAGACGGATGATTCCTTTGTACTGATGGGGCACTCCGGAATAGTCCCAGGGGCACATGTGAAAAGCCTGCAGGATAGAACCGCTGGTAAATTCTGCCAGGTAAAATCCGGCAGTATAAAGGGAGCCGCGCAGAAGTGCCGGAAGGCTTTTCAGCTTTTTGTATACAGGCAGAATCAGGGATGCACAGCCATAAATGGGGAACATAAGAAGAGAGGTAGTGCCTTTCATGGAAGCATCTCCCCGGAGCAGGGAATGGAGCCCGGTCCAGAGAATCTCCAGACACAGGCCAGTAAAACCACAGAAGAGAAAAGGGTATTTTTTCATATGCTTGGTCTCCTTGGGTAAAATGATAAAAATAACATTCCCATTCTTGCTAAATTTATGCTGCAAGGTTATAATGGAGAGAAAAAGATATTTGATAAACGAGGAGCTTTTATTATGAACTATCAGGAATGCCGTGCATACATCGATGATTCGGCGAAATACGGTTCTGTGCTGGGACTTGATAATATGCGTGAAATGCTGGACAGGCTTGGAAATCCACAGGATGCAGTCCCTTATGTTCACGTAGCCGGAACCAATGGAAAGGGTTCCGTGATTGCTTATTTATACACCACTCTTACCCGGGCAGGCTATAAAGTGGGCAGATACATATCTCCAACTCTTTATTCTTACAGAGAACGTCTTGAGATTGCCGGTGAGAAGATCTCACAGGAAGATTTTGCAAAGTATGTGACAGAAATTTCCAGGTCAATTGATCAGATGACAGCGGTTGGCATGAATCATCCCACCCCTTTTGAGATTGAGACCGCAGCAGCGTTTTTATATTTTAAGGAAGAAAATTGTGATCTGGTCCTTCTGGAGACCGGAATGGGCGGTAATCTGGATGCCACCAATATTGTGAAGAATACCAAACTGGCTGTGCTGGTTTCTATCAGCATGGATCATATGTCATTTCTTGGAAATACCCTTGGAGAAATCGCAGAGAAGAAGGCGGGAATTATCAAACCTGGCTGCCTGGTTGTGACCACAAAGCAGAAGCCGGAAGCGGCACAGGTGATTGCAGATACCTGCAACAAGCTTCATGTACCCTGTGTGGTATCTGACCCTGATGAGGCTGTTTTGGAAAAAGAGAGCGTATTCGGTCAGACCTTTTCTTATAAAGGAGAGAAATTTGCAATTTCCCTTGCCGGTGTTTACCAGAAAGAAAATGCAGTGCTGGCATTAAACGCCCTTGAAGAACTGGACAGACTTGGCTGGACTACTACCATGGAACAGCGGAAGGACGGTCTTCTCCACACAAGCTGGAAGGGAAGATTTACGGTTATCAATAAAAAGCCTCTTTTTATTGTAGACGGCGCTCACAATGCCGGAGCAGCCGACAAGATGGCAGAATCTGTCCGGCACTATTTTAATGGGAAAAAACTGATCTATATTATGGGGGTTTTTGCAGACAAGGAATATAAGATTGTCCTTGAAAAAACAGCCCATTTTGCAGAAAAAATCTATACCATAGAGACACCGGATAATCCCCGTGCACTGCCGGCAGAGGAACTGGCGAAGGCGGCAAGGGTATATAATTCCAGTGCCGAGAGTACAAAAAGTATAAAAGATGCTGTAGAAAAGGCATTTTCCTGTGCAGGAGATGACGAGAACAGTGTGATTCTGGCATTTGGTTCACTTTCCTTTATTGGAGCGCTTACAAATGCGGTGGAAGAATATGTCGGATAAGTGTCAGGTACTGAAATGGCAGCGTGTTACTGGTCACGGAGTGAACAGTAATGGCAGTACATTGTGGAAATTGAAGTGTGCAGCAGCTGAATTTGCATGATTAAATACAAAAACTGGAGAGAAAACAATATGACAGATTTGCAGGAATGCAGACGAAAAATAGATGAAATTGACAATCAGATGGTGGAACTTTTTGAGAAGCGGATGAAGGTCTGCGAGGAGGTTGCAGAGTATAAGATCCATACCGGAAAGAAAGTGCTGGATCCGGAGAGAGAGCATGCCAAACTGGAAGAGATCAGGAAAAAAGCGCACGGTGAGTTCAACGAACTTGGAGCCCAGGAGCTTTTTCAGCAGATCATGGCCATCAGCAGAAAGCGTCAGTATCAGCTTCTCACCGAATATGGTCCGAAAGAAAAGGAAGACTTCCAAATGGTGGAGCAGCTTCCCAGAAATAATGTGACTGTTGTTTTCCAGGGGGTAGAGGGCGCCTACAGCTATGGAGCCATGCGCGCCTACTTTCAGGAAGACATTGAGAGCTATCATGTGAAGCTGTTCCGGGATGCCATGGAAGAAGTTGCAGCAGGAAGAGCAGATTACGCAGTCCTTCCTATTGAAAATTCCACAGCTGGGATTGTGGCAGATATTTATGACCTTTTGACAGAATATAATCTGTTTATCGTGGGAGAGCAGATCCTGAAGGTTGAGCATGTACTGCTTGGCCTGCAGGAGGCTGAGCTTTCCGATATTGCCGGGGTATATTCCCATCCTCAGGGGCTCGCCCAGTGTAAGGAATATCTGGAAGAGCATAGAGATTGGAAAACCACAGCCGTAACCAACACCGCCGCAGCGGCCAAAAAGGTCAGCGCAGATCAGGATAAGACTCACGCCGCAATTGCCAGCAGGGCTGCTGGAGAGATTTATAATCTGAAGGTTCTGGCAGAGAATATCTGCAAAAATGACAGCAATGTGACCAGATTTATTATTCTGGCAAAGAAACCGGTTTATGAGAACAACAGCTCCAGGATTAGTGTATGCTTCGAGGCACGTCATGCAAGCGGAACTCTTTACAATGTACTTTCCCATATGATCTATAATGGTCTGAATATGACCAAGATCGAGTCCCGGCCTATTCCGGGAAAAACCTGGGAATACCGTTTCTTCGTGGACTTCGAGGGAAACCTGCGGGACAGCGCGGTAAAGAATGCACTGCGGGGCATGGAAGCAGAGACCAGCTATTTGAAAATTCTGGGCAATTATTAGAGTGTGTTTGAAAAAGGCTTTCTGCAAAATCTCCCGCAAAGTGGGGCGTGCGGGAATGATTTTTCAAACACGCTCTAGAGCCGGTTATAGCTGCGAAGGCAGAGAGTGGCAGCAATTTCATTTATTGTTAAAATTAACCAAAGAATTTAAGAAAATTTTATCTGTTTTTAATATAAGAAAAGTAAAATGAAAAACGGTGCAAATGCGTGAGCCTGTATATCCGAAAGTATGCTGCCATGAATTGTGCGGGCAGCAAAAGGGAGAAGAGACACGTAAATGCGTCATGGAATTGAGAGGAAACAAAAATGGCAAGAACAGAAGAATGTATCCTTTACCGCAATTTCGACAACGGTGAGGTACTGGACATAATGACATCACTGATGAACAGCTATGAGGCTGGTGAAGAAGGCTTTGAGAATCGGAAAGAGGAATTTTTCCATATGGCAGGAAGCCTGGTGGAAATGGCAGGAATGTATGGGTTTTCCGGGAATCTGTGGCACACTTATCTGACACAGCTTCTTGTCAATCACGAGAATGCATTCAGTACCGCTTCCGAGATCAGAGGGGTAGTGGAGGGAAGCATTAACCATCTGGCTCTCCATGATTTTGGGATTTTCAAAGAACTTTATGACTTTGATCTTGCTGTTTTTGACAGTGCGTTTGGAACAGACTGTGCTGATTTTCTCTGTAATTATGTGAATACAGGATGTAACAGCAAGGTATACAACCAGCGTATCTGCGACAGAATCTGTGATATGAGCAAAACACTGGCAGAGGCTTCTACAGTGGAAGAGTTTATGGCAGATATGGTGCAGTTCTACAAAGATTTCGGCGTAGGTAAGCTGGGATTGAACAAGGCATTTCGTATTGAGCATGGCAAGGATGGCAAGCCGGTGATCACACCGATTACCAGAATCGCCCATGTGAATCTGGATGATCTGGTTGGATATGAAATCCCCAAGCAGAAACTGATCGAGAACACGGAGGCTTTTGTAAGAGGAAGAAAGGCCAACAACTGCCTGCTTTTTGGTGATGCAGGAACTGGTAAATCTTCCAGTATCAAAGGTATCCTGAACCGTTATTATGACGAAGGACTTCGTATTATCGAGGTGTACAAGCACCAGTTCCAGGATCTGAATGATGTGATCGCACAGATCAAAAACCGTAATTACAAATTTATTCTTTATATGGATGATCTTTCCTTTGAGGAATTTGAAATCGAATATAAATATCTGAAAGCAGTGATCGAGGGCGGTCTTGAGAAAAAGCCGGACAACATCCTGATCTATGCAACCAGCAACAGACGTCATCTTGTTCGGGAGAAATCCGGGGATAAGCTGGAGGTGGCAGACGATGAAGATCTGCATTCCTCCGATACTGTGCAGGAGAAGCTTTCTCTGGTTTACCGTTTTGGCGTGCGTATTTATTTTGGTGCACCGAATAAGAAGGAATTCCAGAATATTGTTACTACACTTGCAGAGCGCTATGGTGTTACAATGCCTGCAGAGGAGCTTCTGATGAAGGCAAACGCCTGGGAGCTTTCTCACGGCGGTCTCACTGGAAGAACGGCGCAGCAGTTTATTGATCATGTTCTGGGAACAAGTGAGGAACAGTAAAAGAATACCAGAGATTATCTGAAATTTATACCTGTGCAACCGAATTCGGGTGAAATCTCCCGCAAAGTGGGGCGTGCAGATTGCGGGAATGATTTTTTAAACAGGCTCTAGGTTTTGGCGAAAGCGGGCAGTACAATAGAAAAAGCTTTTGCTTGTGTCTGACTTACAGGCACAGATAGAAGAAATAATCCTTGGCAGGAGGGAAAAACGTATGGCAGTGACCACATTTGCGGCAATTGATATCAGTTCCTATGAGATCACCATGAAAATTTTTGAATTTTCCAAAAAGGGTGGTTTCCGGACTGTGGACGATATCCGGTATCGTCTGAATCTTGGAGTAGGGGTATATTCCGGCGGAACCATGGAAGTGGATAAGGTAGATACTATTTGTGAAGTACTTAACGACTTTAAGAGAATCATGGCAGAGTACGGTGTGAAAGAATACCGCGCCTGTACCACAAGTGTTTTCCGTGAGATGAAGAATCCGCTGATTATCATTGAACAGATTTTCAGAAGAACCGGAATTCATGTGGAGGTTTTAAGCAATGCCGAGCAGCATTTTCTGGGCTATAAATCTATTGCGGCCATTGAGAATGGTTTTAAGAAAATGATCCAGAAAGGAACCGCTATTCTGGATGTGGGTGGTGGAAACCTGCAGATTTCCCTGTTTGACAAAGATGCGCTTGTAACCACCCAGAGCCTGAAAATGGGAAGCGTGCGTATCCGTCAGCGACTGAAAGAGCTGGAGAAAACCAATACGAATTATGCACAGCTGGTGGAGGAGTTTATCCGTAATGACCTGACCGGGTTTAAGCGTCTTTATCTGAAAGACCGAGAGATAAAGAATTTGATCCTTATGGGGGATTTTCTTACTGAGACTATTTTCCGTGAGGAGAGACAGGACAACATTATTACACGGGCTGAGTTCGAGAAGCGGTATGAGAATACGGTTTATAAGACCGAGACTTCACTGTCAGAGGAAATGGATATTGATCCGGAGTATGCCGCTTTGATTGTGCCAACTATGGTTATCTGTAAAGATTTTATGGATCTTTTCAATGCAGAAGCGCTTTGGATGCCAGGTGTATCTCTTCTTGATGGTATTGCCTATGATTTCGGGGAAAAGAAGAATTTTATTAAGAGTGCACACAATTTTGAAAATGATATTCTGGTGGCAGCCAGAAACATTGCCAAACGTTATTCTACTGGAAAGGATCATATTAAGGGCACTACCGACCTTGCCCTGGCGATTTTTGACAACATGAAGAAAGTGCACGGAATGGGAGACAGAGAGCGCCTGCTTCTTCAGATCGCAGTGCAGCTTCATGACTGTGGCAAATATATCAGTATGGGAGATGTGGCAGAGTGCTCCTATCAGATCATTATGGCTACGGAGATCATTGGACTTTCCACAGAAGAACGTCAGATCATAGCAAATGCGGTGCGCTACAATACCGCAGAATTTGTTTATTACAGCGAGATCGCAGGAGAGGTCGGAATGGATCGTTCCGTATATCTTCTGATCGCCAAGCTGACTGCAATCCTTCGTATTGCAAATGCTATGGATCGCAGCCATTATCAGAAGGTAAAGAATATGAAGGCTATGCTGAAGGACAGAACTCTGCTTCTTACAGTTGATTCTGAGCAGGATATCTCCCTGGAGCTTGGACTTCTTATGGATAAAGTTGAATTTTTTGAAGAGGTATTTGGTATCCGTCTGGTATTCAGACGTAAGAGAAAAGTGTGAGGAGGGGCACAATGGATCTGAAAAATTTTGAAAAACCGGAGTATTTTGTGAACAGGGAGTTGAGCTGGCTGAAGTTTGACGACCGTGTTCTCTCAGAAGCAAGAGATAAAAGTCTGCCATTGTTTGAAAGACTGAAATTTACCAGCATTGTATCTTCCAATCTGGATGAGTTTTACATGGTTCGTGTGGCTTCCCTGAAAGACCAGGTTCATGCTGGTTATGAGAAAACAGATATTGCAGGAATGGGACCAAAAGAGCAGCTGAAGGAGATCAGTGTCCAGACACATGAACTCGTCCGTTCCCAGTACAGCACTCTGAACCGTTCCCTTCTTCCGGCACTTGAGAAGGTGGGGCTTCATCTGGTGATGGAGCACGAGAAATTAAACGAAGAACAGCAGGAGTATGTGGACCGTTATTTCGAGGATAATGTTTATCCGGTTCTTACCCCTATGGCAATGGATTCTTCCAGACCTTTCCCATTGATTCGAAATAAGACATTGAATATTGGCGCCTTGATCTCCAAGAAGGATAAGAAAAAGGGCAAGGATGTACTGGTATTTGCTACTGTCCAGGTGCCGTCTGTACTGCCGCGTGTGGTTGTTATTCCATCCGGGGATAAAGAGGACACTACTGTGATCCTTCTGGAGGAGATTATCGAGCGCAATATTGACAAGCTTTTCCTTGGATATGATGTGGTTTGTGCACATCCTTACCGTATTATGAGAAATGCGGATCTTTCCATCGATGAGGACGGGGCGGAGGATCTTCTGGTGGAAATCCAGAAGCAGCTGAAGAAGCGCCAGTGGGGTGAGGTGATCCGCTTGGAAGTGGAGGATAAGACGGACTCCAGACTTCTTGGCATTCTGAAAAAGGAATTTGACATTAAAGAAGAGGATATTTTCTATATTAACGGACCACTGGACCTTACCATGCTGATGAAGGTTTATGGACAGGATGGCTTTGATCAGTACAAAGAGCCGAAATATACCCCTGCTGTAGTGCCTGCATTTGCAGATACCAGCAAGGATATTTTCCAGGTGATCCGTGAGGGTGATGTGTTCTTACACCATCCATACATGAGCTTTGATCCGGTGGTAAATTTTGTGCGCCAGGCGGCAAAGGATCCGGATGTACTTGCGATTAAGCAGACGTTGTACCGTGTCAGCGGAAATTCCCCGATCATTGCAGCACTTGCCCAGGCAGCGGAGAATGGCAAACAGGTTTCGGTTCTGGTAGAGCTGAAAGCACGTTTTGATGAGGAACATAATATTGTGTGGGCGAAAATGCTGGAAAAAGCAGGCTGTCATGTTATTTATGGTCTTGTTGGCCTGAAAACACACAGTAAGATTACTTTGGTGGTTCGCCGTGAGGATACCGGAATCCGCCGTTATGTCCATCTGGCAACTGGTAACTATAACGACTCTACTGCAAAGCTTTATACGGACTGCGGCATTTTTACCTGTGATGAGCGCTTCGGCGAGGATGCAACTGCAGTGTTTAACATGCTTTCCGGATATTCTGAGCCGAAGAACTGGAATCGTCTGATCGTGGCACCAATCTGGATGAAGGATCGTTTCCTGAAGCTGATCGAGAGAGAGGCAGAGCACGCGAAGAAGGGAATGCCGGCTATGATCGTAGCGAAGATGAACTCTCTTTGTGATCCGAAGATCATTGCAGCTCTTTATCATGCATCTTCCTGTGGCGTGCAGATTTACCTGCTGATCCGAGGCATCTGCTGTCTGAGAGTGGGAATCCCGGGTGTGAGCGAGAATATCCATGTGCGTTCTATCGTAGGAAACTTCCTGGAGCACAGCCGTATCTTTTATTTCCACAATAATGGCAGCGACGAGATTTATATGGGAAGTGCGGACTGGATGCCACGTAACCTGGACCGCCGCGTGGAGATCGTTTTCCCGGTTGAGGACGAGCAGATCAAGAATGAGATCAAGCATGTTCTGGATCTGGAGTTCCGTGATAATGTGAAAGCTCATATTCTTCAGCCTGATGGAACCTATGAGAAGCAGGATAAGAGAGGCAAGCTTCTGATTAATTCCCAGATGGAGTTCTGCAGGGAAGCCACTGAGAAAGCAGAAGTGTTAAAGAAAAAAGAGAAACATGAAAATTCCAGAGTCTTCATCCCGGCAGAACCGGCGGAGGATGTGGAAGAGTAAGAAGTTGAAGTGAATTAGGAAAAATAAGGAAAGCCGCTGTATTGTGATGTGAGATTATAATACGGAGGCTTCCTTCGTTTGTTTGCAAAATTTAACCAAAATGTACTTGAAATAGAAGAAAGAATATTTTATTATTAAATTAGTCCAGTTTATCACGGTAAACCGGAAAAATATTTTAACGAAGGAGGAGCATTATGAGTAAGAAAATGTGGAAAAAGCTTTCTACACTTTTGCTTATGGTTGTTATGGTGTTGACTATGAGCCTTTCGGTCCAGGCAGCAGCCGTAAAAATGAATAAGGCAAAAGCAACCCTGTATCCAGGCCAAAAAGTTACACTCAAGGTTACAGGAACCAGTAAAAAAGCAAAATGGTCCAGCTCAAATGCAAAAGTAGCAAAAGTAAGCAAAGGTAAAGTTACCGCAGTGAAAAAAGGTAAGGCTACGATCAAAGCCAAAGTAGGAAAGAAGACCTACACCTGTAAGATTACGGTAAAAGCACCGGCTCTGAGCCAGAAAAAGCTGAATGTAACAGTTGGCTCAAAAGCAACTGTAAAGCTGCATGGAACAAAGATCAAATCTGTATCCAGCAGTAATAAGAAAGTTGCGACTGTTACCAAAAAAGGTGTGATCACAGGTAAAAAGACAGGAAAATGTACCGTTACATTTAAGGGTGCGAATGGAAAAAGCTACAAATGCACAGTAACTGTCAACGTAGCCCCAACTGCAACCCCGGCACCAACCGCAACTCCAGTGCCAACTGCGACTCCGGCACCAACCGCAACTCCGGTGCCAACTGCAACTCCGGCACCAACCGCGACTCCAGTGCCGACTGCAACCCCGGCACCAACTGCAACTCCAACCCCTACTCCAATTACTCAGCAGGTGGTTTCCACTCAGGCTGAACTGAATGCAGCACTCGCTTCTTCTAATCCGGATCTGAAAGAAGTAGTAATTGAGCAGAGTGGAGCAAGCAGCTTCGAAATTCCAAAGGAAGACAAGTCTGATTTAACACTTGTAGTAAATGCACCAAACGGCGAAGTTGTCAACAATGGTAATTTCAAAGAAATTGTAATCAAAGCAATTGCATCCAATACCTTTATTGAGAAAGCAACTGGCAATAACATTATATTCCAGGCAGCAACCGGACGTGTGGCAATTGATGAAGGCGCAAGCGCAAACATCGAAGTAAACAAAGGTGAGTCCGAAGCACCAAAGCTTGATCTGGTAAATAACGGAACTGTATCCGAACTTACCCTGTCCACAAAGGCAGATGTAAATGTATCCGGCAAAAACACCGCAGCAGCAATCCCTGTTACCAGTACAGCTTCAGCAGGCGGAAGTACTATTTCCACCAGCCAGAACCTGAACCTGAAAGCTGAGAGCAAGGTTGAACTGACTCTGAATGCAGGTGCAGAAAATACAACTGCGACCGTATCAGATGCAGCCAACATTCCAGATGTAAAGGGTCTTGGAAAAGTACCGGTAAAAGATTCTGATTCTGGTAAGATTCTGGATACTGTAGTGGCAGAGAAAGATGAAACTGTAAAAGTTAATAAGGTTTCTGTAAGTGGTAAAGTAGTAACGGCAGAGGACAAGGCACCGTTTGCTGGTGCTTCTGTATACCTGTTAAACTATGCGGCAGGAATCAACAAAGGAAATGTTTCCCAGTACCTGACAGAAGAAAATAAAGTAGCAGATACCGCTGAAGATGGAACATACGCGTTTGAAGCAGAATGGGGAAATTACTGGTTTGTAGTGAAGGCGGAAGGATATCGCACAGTACTTCAGACTGTAGAAATCACAAGTGCTTATGAAAATGCATTCAGCAACGAACAGGTAGAACTTGTTGCAGGTGAAGATGATGCAACTGGTAATATTGAACTTACTCTTGTAGATGCAGCAACCGGAGATGCTATTGATTATGCAGTTGCCCTGGAGATTCGTGAAGGAGCAAATAACGTATCCGGTAACATTTTGAAAGAGATTGCAGTAGAGGCTTCTGCAAGTGGAAAATGTGCAATTGAAGAGCTTCCGATTGGCTCCTATACCATTCAGGTAGTATCGGCTGATGAGAAATCTGAAATTGTAGCAGCACCGTTTAGTGTAACTGTAACAGCTGGACAGACTATAACCAAGACTTTCTCTGTTACAAGAATCATCAATGATGACCAGATCCGTTTCGTCTTAAGATGGGGTGATGAAGAGTCAGGTGCACCGTCTGACCTGGATTCTCATCTGGTAGGACCGAGAGTAAAAGGAATTGGAAACTTCCATACTTATTACAGTGATAAGACATATGAAGAATATGATGACGAAGACGGTTATGTAAAATATGCAGATCTGGATGTAGATGATGTAAGCTGGGAAGGCCCGGAAACAACAACCATTTACAAACAGACCGCAGGAACCTATCGTTTCTACATTTATGATTTTTCAGATCAGGAAGATGAAGAGAGCAAGAATATGTCTGATAAGTCTGGTGCGATCGTTACGGTTTACAGGGGAAGCACTCTTCTGAATACGTTTAGTGTACCGACAGGTCAGTCTGGAAATCTGTGGCATGTATGCGATTATGATTCTGTTACAGGCAGAGTAACCAGTGTTAATACAGTTGGTTATTGGCCGAATGATGGAAGCAGTACTGTTGGAATGTCTGAGGCAGAAGTGCTGCGAGACAGTTTAAGCCGTAAGATTAGTGACATTCAGGATTATGATTTCGTGCTTGCAGACAATGCGTATAAAGCAAACATGAAAACAGTTCTCGCAGAAGCTGAAAATCTGGCGGATAACGCTGAAAACATGGATGATATTCGGGCGATGATTCAGAAACTTGAAGAGATCAAGAACGATATTCAGAGCGTGGGAACTATTGAGAATGTAAAACTTGATGGCGAATATGTTGATTGGGAAACTATAGGGGATGAAGATCATTATATTGTAAATGGAATTCGTATAATGGGAGTAAATAATACTCCAGGAGAAATTGAAGTAGCATTTACGAATACATCTGATGATCCTCTTGAGGTTCGGAGCGAAGATGTTTCCGGACAGGATTATATAAAAGTAATCACAGTTACCAATACTGTAAGTGGTATTTCCAGAATATGGAAATTATATTATGATATTGATTTGTCAAGTATATTCAGACTTACAGAAGACGATATTGTTGGCGAATTGATTACGGATGTTTCTGTAAGTTGTGATGCAAAATATGGCTATATTTATCTGAGTGGTGTTGCTGATTCTATACCTGAATTTACAGTAACTGTTTCAGAGGGAATTACCTATAGTATTAATTGGAATGCGGAAGACTATGCGGCAGTTATTACTATGAACAAAGATGGTGACTCATATGAGTATCGCGTTTCCTACAATAAGGATACAAATATTACAAGCCCTATGAATGGAAATATCAGTGGAAAAGGTATTATTTGTTCTTATGTAGATACATATGAAAAAGTTATCACAATAACAGGAACTGAAGAAGCATTAACAGATGTTGTGATGCGTGAATATACTGACAGAACAACAGAAGTTGTTAAAAATGAACAGGGTATTGTAGAGTCTGTTGTTGTGACAAATACAAAGTATAATGTTTCTGACACATATTCTGTAGAGTATGTTAAGGTGGAAGCACCTGCCCCTGAGAATGGAACAGAATACGAAGTTACGCTGGATGACGGACAGGTTCAGTATTATGCGTTTACTCCGGAAATAACAGGATACTATACAATCGGAGATCCGGACAGAACAGAGCTCGACATAACAATTAATCTGTATGAAGAGGGAGCGCTTCGGGCTAATACATGGTCTAACTACCTGAGTGGTATTTATATGGAAGCTGGTAGAACCTATTACATCAGCGTAAGCCAGGATATGAGTGATTTGCCATATACATTCAGCTTTAAAGTTGTATTAGAGGAAGAGGATAACGATAATACAGATACCCTTTCTGAGCAGGAAGCCGAAGGCTTCGCCGACGAAACCACAGCAGCCGACACCGAAGCAGCCACATTTGGTGACGAAAGCTTCGTAGAAGAAAGCGAAACTGCTCCAGAAGCGGATGGCTTCACAGCAGAGGGTGGCTTCGAGGAAAGCACAGAAGAAAATGCAGAAGCTGACGCCGATGCACTTGCGTTCGAGGATTTTCAGTAAAAAAATTAAGATTCTGACTGTCTAAGGTCTGAATCCGGACGCCGCAAGGTTGACGAAAAAAGTCGCTTTGCGGCGCCTTTTTGCACAAAAAGAGAAGGCATAACCCAGGCAGGAATATATTCAGACAACAAAAAACTCCCGAATCACTTCGGAAGTTCCTAGCAGCCAGTACGAGAATCGAACTCGTGTTTTCGCCGTGAGAGGGCGACGTCTTAACCCCTTGACCAACTGGCCATGTAAGCGGTTCGCTTAACATATGTATTCAATTTGTCGGAAAATAAAGCAGCCAGTACGAGAATCGAACTCGTGTTTTCGCCGTGAGAGGGCGACGTCTTAACCCCTTGACCAACTGGCCATGTCAACCGACTCGCTTAGTATATCTTACTTTGCAGGAGAATGCAAGCACTTTTTTTATTTTTTTTGCGAAAAATTGAAAAACTCCGAAAAAAGCCAGGAAATAAGCGGGTTTGCGGTGTCAAAAAAATTTTAAACAAAATAGAAAACCCAAATTTTACTTGCAAAAATACCATAAACTGGGGTATGATATAGAACGAATGTTTGAACAGAAGATAAGAATGGAAAAGAAGCGGACATACTGTCCGCTTTTCACAACCATTGGAATAAATGCTGAAGCCCAGACAGTGCATCATGAAATGTAGAGCTGTAAATGAAATGAGCAGTTATTTCGTGCACTTACAAGTTGATTTCTCGAACAATCCTGTCGGTACACTGGATGCATAAAAGAAGAATATGGGACAGCAGAGTCTGAAGTTACTGTTCACTGGTAACAGTCTGAATGATAGTAAGAAAGGAATTAACACCATGGCAAAGAAAGACACTTACGACGCGGGTAGTATTTCTGTCCTGGAAGGATTGGAAGCTGTTCGGAAACGTCCGGGAATGTACATCGGAAGCGTATCCAGAAAAGGCCTGAACCACCTGATCTATGAGATCGTGGACAATGCGGTAGATGAACATCTGGCCGGTTACTGTTCTGAAATTGAAGTAACACTGGAGAAAGACGGCTCCTGTACGGTCACTGATAATGGACGAGGAATTCCGGTAGATATGCATGCGAAAGGGGTATCTGCAGAGCGTCTTGTATTTACCACCCTCCATGCAGGCGGTAAATTTGACAACTCTGCTTATAAGACAAGCGGTGGACTTCATGGCGTTGGTTCTTCCGTTGTAAATGCCCTGTCCACATATCTGGATATTAAGATCAGCCGTGATGGATTTGTACATCACGATCATTATGAGAGAGGTATCCCCACGATTGAACTGGAAGAGGGACTTCTCCCCAGGCTTGGCAAGACCAGACAGACCGGAACCTGCGTGAATTTTCTTCCGGACCCGGAGATTTTTGAAAAAACAAGATTTTCATCCACAGAAGTAAAGAGCCGTCTCCATGAGACTGCATACCTGAATCCCAACCTTACCATTCATTTCATGGATCTTCGTGGTGATACTCCTGAAGATATCACTTATCATGAGCCAGATGGAATCGTGGGATATATCAAAGACCTGAATCACAATTCCGAAGCCCTCCACGAACCGATTTATCTGAAAGGAGAAGCTGACGGAATCCAGGTAGAAGCAGCATTTCAGTACACCAACGAATTTCGTGAGAACGTACTTGGCTTCTGCAATAATATTTACAATGCAGAAGGTGGCACTCATCTTACCGGATTTAAAACAACCTTTACAACGGTGATGAATACTTACGCTCGTGAGATCGGTATTCTGAAGGAAAAAGATGCTAATTTCACAGGAGCGGATATCCGTAATGGAATGACAGCGGTTGTTTCCATCAAGCACCCGGAGCCACGCTTTGAGGGGCAGACCAAGACCAAACTGGACAATCAGGATGCAGCCCGCGCCACGGGAAAAGTAATGTCTGAGCAGCTGGTACTCTATTTTGACCGAAACCTGGAAACCTTGAAGACCATTTTGTCCTGTGCGGAAAAGGCCGCCAAGATCCGTAAGACAGAGGAGCGTGCCAAGACCAACCTTCTCACCAAGCAGAAATATTCTTTCGATTCCAATGGAAAGCTTGCCAATTGCGAGAAAAAAGATCCTTCACTTTGTGAAATCTTTATCGTAGAGGGAGATTCCGCTGGCGGTTCTGCAAAGACTGCCAGAGATCGTAATTACCAGGCAATTCTTCCGATCCGCGGTAAGATCCTGAATGTGGAGAAAGCCACCATTGACAAGGTGCTTGCAAACGCAGAGATCAAGACTATGATCAATGCATTTGGATGCGGATTTTCCGAAGGCTATGGAAATGACTTTGATATCACTAAACTTCGTTACGACAAGATCGTGATTATGGCCGATGCGGATGTGGATGGTGCTCATATTTCCACACTTTTGCTTACTTTATTCTATCGTTTTATGCCAGAACTGATCTACGAGGGACATGTTTATATTGCCATGCCCCCTCTTTACAAAGTAATGCCGAAGAAGGGTGCCGAAGAGTACCTGTATGATGATAAGGCACTGGAGAAATACCGCCGCAGTCACAAGCCGGGAAGCTTTACCCTCCAGAGATACAAAGGTCTTGGAGAGATGGATGCCCAGCAGCTTTGGGAGACAACCTTAAATCCGGAAACCCGGAGAATGAAGCGGGTGGAAATCGAGGATGCCCGTATGGCTTCCAGCGTGACAGAGATCCTGATGGGAAGCGACGTGCCGCCAAGAAAGGCATTTATTTACGAGCATGCAACTGATGCAGAACTGGATATTTAAGAAGGCTGAAATCCGAAAGAGCAGGATTTTTCGGACGAAAAAGCAGAATATGGTCTGAACGTAATATAGCAGAGTATTTTGCAAGAGGAGAACCTCAGATTTTAGCTTAGAGCGTGTTTGAAAAATGCTTTCTGCAAGATATAAGTCACAATTTGTGGGAGATTGCGGGAATGCTTTTTTAAACAGGCTCCAGAGCGTATTTGAAAGGAAAACAGATTATGGAAACAAAGCAGGAGAATGTAATTGCCACGGACTATGCGGACGTGATGCAAAAATCCTATATAGATTATGCCATGAGCGTTATCATTTCCAGGGCACTTCCGGATGTCCGCGATGGCCTGAAGCCGGTACAGCGAAGAACCCTGTATGATATGTACGAGCTTGGGATCCGTTACGACCGTCCATATCGTAAGTGCGCCCGTATCGTTGGAGATACCATGGGTAAATACCACCCTCACGGGGACAGCTCTATTTATGAAGCACTGGTTGTAATGGCACAGGATTTCAAGAAGGGCAAAACCCTGGTAGACGGCCACGGAAACTTCGGCTCCATTGAGGGAGACGGCGCCGCTGCCATGCGATATACAGAGGCAAGACTGGAGAAACTGACCCAGGAGGTTTTTCTGGCAGATCTTGACAAAAATGTAGTAGACTTTATGCCAAACTTCGACGAGACAGAGAAGGAGCCTCAGGTGCTTCCGGTGAAGATTCCAAACCTTCTGGTAAACGGTGCAGATGGTATCGCCGTAGGTATGGCCACCAGCATTCCGCCTCATAACCTTGGGGAGGTTGTGGATGCGGTGAAAGCTTATATAAAGAACAACGACATCAGTGTGAAAGGCCTGATGCGTTATCTGAAAGGACCGGATTTTCCTACAGGCGGTCTGGTTGTAAATAAAGATGATCTTCTGAATATTTATGAGACCGGAAGCGGCAAGCTTCGTCTCCGCGGTAAAGTGGAAGTGGAAAAAGTAAAAGGCGGCCGCCAGCAGCTGGTGATCACCGAGATTCCGTACACCATGATCGGTGCCAATATTGGAAAATTCCTTAACGACGTAGCCTCCCTTGTAGAAACCAAGAAAACCACAGATATTGTGGATATTTCCAACCAGTCCTCCAAGGAAGGAATCCGTATTGTACTGGAACTGAAAAAGGATGCAGATGTAGAGAATCTCACCAACATGCTCTACAAGAAAACCAGACTGGAAGACACTTTCGGAGTCAATATGCTGGCTGTTGCAGACGGACGTCCGGAAACCTTAAGCCTGAAGCAGGTGATAGAGCACCATGTGGATTTTGTGTTCGAGGTGACTACCCGCAAGTACAAGACTCTTCTGGGAAAAGAGCTTGAGAAAAAGGAAATCCAGGAAGGCCTTATCAAAGCCTGTGATGTAATCGATCTGATCATTGAGATCCTTCGAGGCAGCAAGAGCCGTGACCAGGTTAAGAAGTGTCTGGTAGAGGGTATCACAGAGGGAATCAAATTCAAGTCAAAAGCCAGTGAGAAAGCTGCAAAGAATCTGAAATTTACGGAGAATCAGGCTACAGCCATTCTGGAAATGCGTCTGTACCGTCTGATCGGACTGGAAATTGAGGCTCTTCAGGCAGAGTATGACCAGACTATGAAAAATATTGCTTCTTATGAAGATATTCTGAACAACTATGATTCCATGTGTGAAGTGATTATTGAAGAACTTGACGGAATCAAAAAAGAATACAGCACCAAGAGAAGAACTGTGATCGAGAACGCAGAAGAGGCAGTTTACGAAGAAAAGAAGATGGAAGAGACAGAGGTCTGCTTCCTTATGGATCGCTTCGGCTATATGCGCCTTATTGATAAGAATGCTTATGAGAGAAACAAAGAGGCTGCCCATGCAGAGAATAAATTTATTTTTACCTGTATGAATACAGACAAGATCTGCATTTTCACAGATATGGGACGCATGCATTCCATCAAAGTGGCAGACATTCCGCTGGTGCGTTTCCGTGACAAGGGAACTCCGGCTGACAATCTGAGTAACTACGACAGCAGCCAGGAGCAGATCCTTTATGTGGCACCTGCAGGGCAGGTGAAATTATCTACTCTGTTGTTCGTGACTAAGACCTCCATGTGCAAGCTTGTTGCAGGTGAGGAATTCGATGTGGCAAAGAGAACGATTGCATCTACCAAGCTGGGAGAAGAGGATCAGCTGATCTTTGTAGGTCCGGCAGATGAAATGGAACAGATAGTATTCCAGAGTCAGAATGGCTATTTCCTACGTATTCTGAAAACGGATGTTTCTACTATGAAGAAGACCTCTGTTGGTGTAAGAGGAATGAAGCTGGGGGACGGGGATGTTCTTGAGCATGCCTATCTGGTGGAACCGAGACAGGAGTACACCATCCAGTATCACGACAAGCCGTATGCATTGAACAAGGTAAAGCTGGCCAAACGTGATACCAAGGGTATGAAACCCAGAATTTAAGCAGCAGATTATGAAGAAAAGGCTGTTATACAGGTTGTGCAGCAGAAGCTCAAAAGAGCTGAAAGTAAAAGCTGTTGCTGGTGAAACAAGCTTAACAATACTGTTAAAATGGGTTAAAACCTTGTAAAATGGGCATTTATAAGAAAAAGCCCTTGCAATTTGGATTTAAAGGTGTTAGAATGATACAAGAAATCAGAACTTGTTGACAAAGGAGTGGGCGTGAGCCCACTCTTTTTGATGATAAGGACCAGAGCGTGTTTGAAAAAGGCTTTCTGCAAGATGTGCGTCACAATTTGTGGGAGATTTCGCCCGGATGAGGGCGCCGTAGCGGGCTACGGCAACCGAATTCGGGTGAAATATACCGCAAAGTGGGGCGTGCAGATTGCGGGGATGGTTTTTCAAACACGCTCCAGAGAGGCAGGTGGGAAAAATGAGCAGAAAAGAAGAGTATGAACAGAAAGCAGAAGCATTGTTATCTCCGATCGTAGAAAGCAATGGATTCGAACTGGTAGATGTGGAATATGTCAAGGAAGCAGGAAACTGGTATCTTCGAGGCTACATTGACAAACCAGGCGGAATCACAGTGAATGACTGCGAGACCGTAAGCAGGGCTTTCAGCGACAGGCTTGACGAAGATGATTTCATCGAGGACAGCTACATCATGGAGATCAGTTCTCCGGGACTTGATAGACCTCTGAAGAAAGAAAAAGATTTTGCCAGAAGCATTGGCAAACTGGTAGAAATCAGAACCTACCGGCCAATCGAGAAACAGAAAGAATTTTGTGGTGAACTGACAGCATATGATAATAACAGTGTGACCATTGATGAGGAGGGAACTCCTCGCACTTTCGATAAGAAAGACATTGCACTGGTGTGTCTGGCGATTGATTTTTAAGTTACCATGAAAGTCCGGACGCAGCTGTGGGAGTACCACAGGCGCGGAACAGCTGACTTTCATATAGGAAGATGCTGCCAGTCGGCGACATGTCCGATTTAAGAAATAAGCGATTATGCTGGAAAGCAAAAAGGAGGAAATAAGAAAAATGAACAAGGAGTTAATGGGTGCTCTGGACGAACTGGAACGCGAGAAAAATATCAGCAAGGAAACTTTGCTGGATGCCATTGAGCAGTCCCTGATCCAGGCATACAAGAATCATTTTGGAAAAGCTGACAATGTACATGTTACCATTAACAGAGAAACAGGCGATTTCAGTGTATATGCAGACCGCAGGGTTGTAGAATACGTAGAAGATCCTGCTGAGGAGGTTTCTCTTGTAGAAGCACAGAAGCAGAATACCAATGCAGAGGTTGGCGATATCCTGAAGGTACCGGTTCACTCTGACAAATTTGGCCGTATTGCAACACAGAATGCAAAGAACGTAATCCTTCAGAAAATCCGTGAGGAAGAGCGAAAAGTTCTGTTTGACCAGTATCACGGCAATGAGAAAGAAGTTGTTACTGGCATTGTACAGCGTGTGGTAGGACATAATGTAAGCGTAAATCTTGGCAAGGCAGATGCGATCCTTGCTGAGAACGAGCAGGTGAAGGGTGAGACCTTCAAGCCTACTGAGAGAATCAAAGTGTATATTCTTGAGGTAAAGGATACACCGAAGGGACCTCGTATCCTTGTTTCCAGAACACATCCTGGCCTTGTAAAACGCCTCTTTGAGTCTGAGGTTGCTGAGGTGAAGGACGGAACTGTTGAAATCAAGAGCATTGCCCGTGAGGCAGGTTCCCGTACCAAGCTGGCAGTATGGAGCAACGATCCTGATGTAGATCCGGTTGGAGCATGTGTTGGTGTAAATGGTGCCCGTGTAAGTGCGATTGTAAATGAGCTTCGCGGTGAGAAGATTGATATCATCAACTGGGATGAGAATCCTGCAATCCTGATCGAGAATGCATTAAGCCCGGCGAAGGTAATCGCTGTTATGGCAGATCCGGATGAGAAGACTGCACTTGTTGTGGTTCCGGATTACCAGCTTTCCCTTGCAATCGGTAAAGAAGGACAGAATGCACGTCTTGCAGCACGTCTGACTGGATTTAAGATTGATATCAAGAGTGAAACCCAGGCAAGAGAGTCCGGCGACTTCTATGATTATGACGAGGATGACGATGAGTACTATGAGGATGACGAGTACGAAGAGTCTGAGGAGTCCGCTACAGAAGAAATTTCTCAGGATAGCGAAGAAACAGCTGCCGGTGAAGAGTCTGAAGAGACTGAGGATGCGGTAGAGAATGAAGACGAAGAATAAAATTCCCATGCGCCAGTGTACTGGCTGCAGAGAAATGAAGAATAAAAAAGAAATGATCAGGGTGTTGAAAACCGCAGAGGATGAGATCATTCTGGATGCTACAGGCAGGAAAAACGGTCGCGGAGCTTACATCTGCAAGAGCCGTGAGTGCCTGGAGAAAGCCAGAAAGAATCACGGACTGGAGCGTTCTTTGAAAGCAGCTATCCCGGATGAGGTTTATGATAGCCTTGAGAAGGAGTTTGATAGTATTGAAGAATAATAAAGCGCTGTCCCTGATCGGACTTGCAACAAAGGCCGGAAAGACAGTCAGCGGAGAGTTTTCCACTGAGAAATCCATTAAGACCGGCAAAGGATATCTGGCAATCGTAGCCGGAGATTCTTCGGATAACACCAAGAAGAAATTCCGGAACATGTGTGAATTTTACGAAGTGCCCTTGTATATCCTTTCAGATAAAGAAACGTTAGGGCATGCCATGGGCAAGGAATTCCGTGCCAGCCTGGCTGTACAGGACTGGAATTTTGCAGAAGCTATCAGGAAGGTGCTGCAGGATGAGGGGAAGGAGCTCTAGAGCATACCACTGTTGTCTGAGAAAACAACCTGAACCAAAGAGAAAAAAGCGTTCCAGGGAATGCTTTTAAATGTTCCCGGGAAATGATTTTTGATAATACGAGCTGCGGAGAACTTGTGAAAGCGTATCCTGACTCGTACTGGTGAAGGGAGAATGGCATATGGTGATAAATTCACATGAGCCTGCCAAAGACAGAAATAAGCAAAACAGAGAGAATAAAAACAGAGTGAAAAAAGTTATAGATACGGGAAAGGAGAAAGGAATAACATTGGAGACTCCTAAGACAGAAGAGCAGAAAGTGTCAGTAAAGAAAGAAGGCGACGGTGCAGAGGCACCGAAGAAGAAAAAAAATATTATCCGCGTATATCATGCACAGAATGCAAGTGACGGCGGGAAGAACAGAAAGAAACCAGCTGGAGAGAGAAAGCCACGTCCACAGGGCACACGTCCTGCAGCACAGGCACAGCCGGCAGCGAAAGCAGAGGCACCTGTAAAGGCAGCACCGAAGCCAGAAGCTCCTAAGACAGAAGCACCGAAGCCGGTAAGTGCACCGAAGGCTGAAGCTCCTAAGACAGAAGCACCAAAGGCAGAAGCACCAAAAGCTGAGACAGCACCAAAGAGCGCACCGGTAAGTGCACCGAAGACAGAGCCTGCAAAACCGGTTCAGGCTGCACCGAAAGCAGAAGCTCCAAGGACAGAATCCCAGAGACCAGCTGCACAGCAGAACAGAAACGACGGCCAGCAGCGTCAGGGAAATGGCCAGGGCAACCGTAATTTCCGTCAGGGCGAGGGCCGCGACAATAATCGCGGAGACAACAATCGTGGTGACAGAAATGGGGGCAGATTTGGCCAGGGAAGACCACAGGGCGGCAATGGCGGCCAGGGTGGATTCCGCGGAAACAGAAATAATGATGGTCAGGGAAGACCTGTAAGACAGGGAGATTCCCAGAACAGAGGACCGCGCCAGGGTGATGGAAACGGACGTGGATTCCGTCAGGGCGGTGACAACAGAGACAATAGAAATGGAAACGGAAATGGCAGCAGATTTGGCCAGGGAAGACCACAGGGCGGTCAGGGACGTTTCGGAGGAAAAGACGGAGATAACCGTAGTGAAGGACGCTTTGGCGGACAGAACCACCAGGGTGGACAGCGCTCCGGCGGTGCAAGAAGAAGCGGCGGCGGATCTGACGCAATCTTTACACCAGAGCTGACCAAGACATCCAAGGACAGCAAGCGTGAGCGTGACAGAGAGAATAAGAATAAGAAGAAAGATTTCGATAAGACATCAGGTGGCGGACACAGACCAAACCAGGGCGGCAGAAACCAGATGTCCAGAATCCCGAAAGCACTTCAGAAGCCTGCTCCGCAGCAGAAACAGGAAGAGAAGAAACCGGAGATCAAAGAGATCACAATTCCGGAGAAGCTTACCATCCGCGAGCTTGCAGAAGCGATGAAGATGCAGCCATCTGCAATTGTTAAGAAGCTGTTCATGGAAGGTCAGATGGTAACGGTAAACCACGAGATCGATTTCGAGCAGGCAGAAGAGATTGCTCTTGGATTTGACATTATTGCAGAAAAAGAAGAAAAAGTAGATGTAATTGAGGAGCTTCTGAAAGAGGAAGAGGAAGACGAATCCACAATGGTTTCAAGACCACCGGTAGTCTGTGTAATGGGACACGTTGACCATGGTAAAACTTCTCTTCTGGATGCAATCCGTAAGACAAACGTAACAAGAGGCGAGGCTGGTGGAATCACACAGCATATCGGTGCTTATGTAGTTGATATCAACGGACAGAAGATCACTTTCCTTGATACACCGGGACATGAGGCATTCACTGCCATGCGTATGCGTGGAGCAAACTCCACAGATATCGCTGTTCTTGTAGTTGCAGCTGACGATGGTGTTATGCCGCAGACAGTAGAAGCTATCAGCCATGCAAAGGCTGCTGGCGTTGAGATCATCGTTGCCATCAACAAGATTGATAAGCCAAGTGCAAATATTGAACGTGTAAAACAGGAGCTTTCCGAGTATGAGCTGATTCCGGAAGACTGGGGTGGAACAACACCGTTCGTTCCGGTATCTGCCAAGACTGGAGAGGGCATTGATAACCTTCTTGAAATGATCCTTTTAACAGCAGAGGTTTCTGAACTGAAAGCAAACCCGAACCGCGCAGCAAGAGGTCTTGTGATCGAGGCTCAGCTGGATAAAGGTAAAGGACCGGTTGCTACGATCCTTGTACAGAAGGGTACTCTTCACGTTGGAGATTTTATCGCAGCCGGAGCATGCAATGGTAAAGTACGTGCCATGATGGATGATAAGGGACGCCGTGTAAAACAGGCTGGTCCGTCTACTCCTGTAGAGATCCTTGGTCTTGGCGATGTTCCTAATGCCGGAGAGGTTCTCATGTCCTTTGAGAATGATAAAGAGGCTAAGAATTTTGCAGCAGCATTTGTTTCCGAGAATAAGAACCGTCTTCTTGAGGAAACTAAGGGTAAACTTTCTCTGGATAACCTGTTTGACCAGATTCAGGCAAGCGACCTTAAGGAGCTCCCGATTATTGTCAAAGCCGATGTGCAGGGTTCTGTAGAGGCTGTAAAACAGAGTCTTGTAAAACTTTCCAATGATGAGGTTGTTGTAAGAGTGATCCATGGCGGCGTTGGTGCTGTCAATGAGTCTGATGTCAGCCTTGCTGCTACATCAAATGCGATCATCATCGGATTCAACGTTCGTCCTGATACCACAGCGAAACAGCTGGCAGAGCAGGAAGGCGTAGATCTTCGTCTGTACCGTGTTATCTACCAGGCAATTGAGGACGTGGAAGCTGCCATGAAGGGTATGCTGGATCCGGTATTCGAGGAGAAGGTAATCGGCCATGCAGAGGTTCGTCAGCTGTTCAAGGCTTCCGGTATCGGTACTATCGCAGGAAGCTATGTGCTTGACGGTACCTTCCAGCGAGGATGCAAGGTACGCATCACCAGAGACGAGGAGCAGATCTATGAAGGTGAGCTGGCTTCCCTTAAGAGATTTAAAGATGATGTCAAAGAAGTCCGTGCGGGCTATGAGTGTGGTCTTGTATTCCAGGATTTCAATGACGTTAAAGAAGAAGATAAAGTTGAAGCATATATTATGGTTGAGGTGCCGCGCTAGAGCGTAGTAATCGCAGGTGTCAGTTGGGGGCAAGCTCATTGCCCCCAATTTTCCGTTGTCCAGAGCCTGCACTCATATAGGAGACCAAAAAATGAGAAAAAACAGCATTAAAAATACAAGGATCAATGCAGAAGTTCAGAAAGAACTGAGCAACATTATCCGCGGTGAGATCAAGGATCCCCGCATCCATCCCATGACATCTGTTATGGCTGTAGAGGTTGCACCGGATCTTAAGACCTGCAAGGCATTTATCAGTGTCCTTGGCAGCGAGGAATCCAAGCAGTCCACAATTAAAGGGCTGAAAAGTGCAGAAGGCTATATCCGCCGCCAGCTTGCGAAGAACCTGAATCTTCGCAACACGCCGGAAATCCGCTTCATTCTGGATGAGTCCATTGAATATGGCGTAAATATGTCCAGACTTATCGATGACGTGATCGAACACGACCATTCGAAGGGCACCGAGAGTGAGGACGGGGAAAAACAGGATACAGCAGAAACTGAAGACGAAGAGTAAAAATCGAGGTGAAGGGAATGGAGAGAATCGAAGAAATTCTGGATGGCGTAAAGACCATGGGAATTGGGGGACATGTTCGCCCAGATGGTGACTGTGTAGGTTCCTGCATGGCACTTTATCTGTATATAAAGAAATGGTATCCTGAAATCAAGGCAGATATCTATCTGGAGAAGCCGAAGCCGGTATTCGGACATATTGCATGCATGGATGAGGTACATTATGAAGCAGGTGAGCCCAGAGAGTATGATCTTTTTGTGACCTGTGATGTGAGCGCTCCTGACCGTCTGGCAGTGGCGGCTGATTATTTTGCTTCTGCGAAAAAGACCGTCTGCATTGACCATCATGTGAGCAATCCGGGATTTGCAGATGTGAACCACGTACATGGTGAGATCAGCTCTGCCAGCGAGGTTCTGTATAAACTCCTTGACAAAGAAAAAATCAATCTGGATATTGCAACTGCTATTTATACCGGAATGATCCACGATACAGGTGTATTCCAGTATTCCTC
Source organism: Ruminococcus sp. D54t1_190329_F1 (assembly GCF_015551645.1). Classification (NCBI taxonomy): domain Bacteria; kingdom Bacillati; phylum Bacillota; class Clostridia; order Eubacteriales; family Oscillospiraceae; genus Ruminococcus; species Ruminococcus sp. D54t1_190329_F1. The sequence continues at coordinate 83,640 of NZ_JADNDC010000005.1, read as the reverse complement.
CACATCTCCGGACACCATGCGTATTGCCGGTGACCTGATGGAAAAGGGTGTTGATTTTTCTAATATTATTGACGAATCCTTCTATCAGAAGAGCTACATTCAGAATCAGGTCATGGGACGTGTTCTGGCAGAGAGCATTATGCTTCTGGATGGCAAATGTATCGTTGGCTACATGAAGCTGAGAGACATGGATTTCTATGGGGTAAAGCCGTCAGACCTGGATGGAATCGTAAGCCAGCTCCGTCTTACGAAAGGTGTGGAAGTGGCAATGTTTATTTACGAGCATGAAAGCCAGGTATTCAAGGTATCACTCCGTTCCAACGGTTCTGTAGATGTAAGCAAGATCGCTTCCTATTTCGGAGGAGGCGGACATGTGAAAGCAGCAGGCTGCGATCTGGCCGGTTCCATGTACGATGTTATCAATAATATTTCAGAGCAGATCGAAAAACAGCTTTTAGGACAGGATAAGTAATGGCAGATTTTCAGGGAATCATTGTAATTCACAAGGAAAAAGGCTTTACCTCCCATGATGTGGTAGCCAAGCTTCGGGGAATTCTCCATATGAAAAAGATAGGGCACACAGGGACTCTTGACCCGGATGCTACCGGTGTTTTGCCAGTAGCCCTTGGAAAAGGCACCAAGCTGGTGGATCTTCTTACAGATAAGGAAAAGACGTATGAGGCGGTGCTTCATCTGGGAATCGACACGGATACCCAGGATATGTCCGGAACAGTTCTGGAAGAGCGTCCAGTGAATGTAACCGAGGAGGAGGTACGAAAAGTACTGAAAAGCTTTGTAGGGGAGCAGCTTCAGGTTCCGCCTATGTATTCTGCTCTGAAGGTAAATGGAAAGAAACTTTACGAGCTGGCTAGAGAGGGCAAAACGGTTGAGCGAAAAGCCAGGCCAGTGTGTTTCTACGAGATAGAGCCTCTGGAATTTCATCTTCCGCTGGTGAAAATAAGAGTGACCTGCAGTAAGGGAACCTATATCCGCACCTTGTGCCATGATATTGGCGAGAAGCTTGGCTGTGGCGGCTGTATGGAAGAACTGCTCCGGTCAAGGGTTGGTCGGTATTCTCTCTTTGAGAGCCATACGCTTGCCCAGGTGGAAGCTGCCGTGGCAGATGGAACCGTTCAGGATATGATCGACCCGGTGGAAGCAGTTCTGGCTGAGTACCCCGCTCTTTATGCGGATTCTTACGGGGACAGGCTTCTGGCAAATGGAAATCCGCTGTCCGACAATCTGGTTCGTCCCCAGCACAAAGAGGGCTGGGTGCGCATGTACGCCAGTGACGGAACTTTTACAGGTATTTTTCAGTGGGATGCAGGGAAGAAGAAATATTATCCGGTGAAAATGTTCTGAATAATAAAGTGACGATTCAGCAGGTGCTGAACAGTTACCAATCAGGCATAAACTGGTTTGACAGGAGAGATTATGGAATACCTGAAGATAGAGGGTGAGTTTCCAAAACTTGCCAACTGTGCAGTAACAATGGGAAAATTTGACGGGATCCACCGTGGCCACAGGAAACTGGTTGAGAAGATCAGGGAGCGGAAGACACTTGGAGAACAGGCTGTCCTTTTTGCCATTGATGCTTCTAGCAATATGATCCTTACCAGCCAGGAACGGGCTTCCCTTCTTGAAAAGCTTGGCGTGGATGTGCTGGTAGAATGCCAGTTAAATGACAGGATCCGGCATATGAAGGCTGAGAATTTTATAAAAGAGATTCTTATGGGAGATCTTGGGGCATCCTACGTAGTAGTGGGAGAGGACAACCGGTTTGGCTTCGAGCGGAAGGGTACGCCCCGGCTTCTTATGGAATTTGGAGAAAAGTATGGCTTTGATGTGGAAATCCTTTCCAAAGAAATGGATGGGCATAGGAAGATCAGCAGTACCTATATCAGAGAAGAACTGAAAAAAGGAAATATGGAGAAAGTCACTTCCCTTATGGGAAGGGATTATTTTGTGGAAGGCCAGGTGGTACATGGCAGGGGAATGGGACATAAGGTTCTGCTTCCCACTACCAATCTCGTGCCTCCCAGGACCAAGATCCTGCCGCCAAACGGTGTGTATGTGACAAGCTCTTATTTCGGGGATAAGATATACCACGGAATTACCAACATTGGCTGTAAGCCTACGGTTGGTGAGAGCTTTATAGGGGTGGAAACCTATCTTTTTGACTGTAAGGAAGATCTCTACGGAGAGGAATGCCGAGTGGATTTCAAAAAGTTTTTGAGGCCGGAACGGAAATTTCCCTCTCTTGAGGCGCTGAAGAGCAGACTTCTGGCGGATGCAGAGGATGGCCGGAGATATTTTGAGAAAACTGAGAAATAATATCGGGAAGAAAAACGAAAAAAACAGTTTACAGAATTTGGCGGGTATGCTATACTAGGCAAGGTGTGAGTAGGTTTAGTCCTTGCGTTCACATATCAGACAGCCCATATTCAGGGGTTGGACACTCCGACCGTCTCTTAATATGCGGCGATTACGTCCCCACAGGAATACCTGCATGGGAGACCATTAAGAATAATAAGGAGGAAATCAAGATGATTTCAAAAGAAAAGAAAACAGCAATTATGAAAGAGTATGCAAGATGTGAGGGAGATACTGGTTCACCAGAGGTACAGGTAGCTGTTCTTACTGCAAGAATCCAGGAGCTTACTGAGCATTTACAGAACAACCACAAGGATCATCATTCCAGACGTGGTCTGCTGAAAATGGTAGGTCAGAGACGTGGACTGTTAGCTTACTTAAAGAAAACAGACATCGAAAGATACCGTGCACTGATTGAGAAATTAGGTTTAAGAAAATAATTAGTATGCGGAAGGGGCGGATATCCATCCGCCCTATTTTAAGATGTAAGGAAAGCTATGATTGTTCACAGACAAGCTCCGCACCGGAGCTTTTGTGGATAGTGACAAGTGTCACAATAGAGGCACTATTGTCTGTAAGGGCGACCTGACAGATAAAGATTTCCGAGACTTCTGAAAAGGACATTTGAAGAAACCTGTCTACAGCAATATCAAATGTGTTTTTCAGTCGTTTCGGACTTCTGTTGTGACAGAGGTAAAGAGAGCTGCAATATACGTTGGTCAGAACTGGTTTTCACAGTTTCTGCAGAAGTGTAGGGTGGCTTCAGATCAATATTTTATATGAAAAAGGAGAGAAGACATGTACAAAAGTTATTCCATGGAATTAGCTGGAAGAACACTTACCGTAGATATCGGACGTGTTGCGAAACAGGCCAATGGCGCAGCACTTATGCATTATGGTGATACCACTGTACTTGCTACAGCAACTGCATCCAAGGAGCCAAGAGAGGGAATCGACTTTTTCCCGTTAAGCGTTGAATATGAAGAGAAAATGTACGCCGTAGGAAAGATTCCGGGCGGTTTCAATAAGAGAGAGGGAAAGGCAAGCGAGCACGCAATCCTTACCTCCCGTGTTATCGACAGACCTATGCGTCCTCTGTTCCCGAAGGATTACAGAAACGATGTAACACTGGTGGACATGGTTATGTCTGTAGATCCGGAGTGCAACCCGGAGATCCCGGCTATGCTTGGTTCTTCCCTTGCTACCTGTATTTCTGATATTCCATTTGATGGCCCATGTGCAACGACACAGATCGGCCTGATCAATGGAGAGTATGTTGTGAACCCTACACTGGCTCAGAAGGATATTTCTGACCTTCAGCTGACAGTAGCTTCCACAAGAGATAAGGTTATCATGATCGAGGCCGGTGCCAACGAGGTTCCGGAGGATCAGATGATCGAGGCTATTTATAAAGCACATGAAGTAAACCAGGAGATCATCAGATTCTTCGATCAGATCATCGCTGAGTGCGGGAAAGAAAAACACAGCTATGAGTCCTGTGCAGTTCCGCAGGAGCTGTTTGACGCCATCAAGGAGATCGTTCCTCCGGAAGAAATGGAAGTTGCCGTATTCTCTGATGACAAGCAGACAAGAGAGAACAACATTGCAGAGATCACAGACAAGCTGAAAGAAGCTTTCGCAGAGAAGGAAGAGTGGCTTGCTGTTCTTGGTGAGGCTGTTTACCAGTATCAGAAGAAGACCGTTCGTAAGATGATCCTGAAAGATCACAAACGTCCGGACGGCCGTGCGATCACACAGATCCGTCCTCTGGCAGCAGAGGTTGATATCATCCCGAGAGTACATGGCTCCGCTATGTTCACCCGTGGACAGACTCAGATCTGTACGATTACTACTCTGGCACCTCTTGCAGAGGCACAGAGAATTGACGGACTTGACGAGTTTGAGACAAGCAAGAGATATATGCATCACTACAATTTCCCGTCCTATTCTGTAGGTGAGACAAAGCCATCCAGAGGACCGGGACGCCGTGAGATCGGTCATGGAGCACTTGCTGAGAGAGCACTTGTACCGGTGCTTCCAAGCGTAGAAGAATTCCCATATGCAATCCGTACTGTATCTGAGACCTTTGAGTCAAACGGATCTACCTCCCAGGCAAGTATCTGTGCATCCACCATGTCTCTTGAGGCTGCCGGTGTACCGATTAAGAAGCCGGTTGCAGGTATTTCCTGTGGTCTTGTAACAGGTGACACAGATGATGATTATATCGTTCTTACTGATATCCAGGGTCTTGAGGACTTCTTTGGCGACATGGACTTCAAGGTAGCCGGAACTCATGACGGTATCACAGCGATTCAGATGGATATTAAGATCCACGGTCTTACAAGACAGATCGTAGAAGAAGCAATCAGACGTACTAAGGAAGCAAGAGAGTACATCCTTAACGAAGTTATTGAGAAATGTATCCCTGCACCTCGTACAACTGTTGGAAAATATGCTCCGAAGATCATCCAGATCCAGATCGATCCTCAGAAGATCGGTGATGTTGTTGGACAGAGAGGTAAGACCATCAACACCATCATCGAGCGTACAGGCGTCAAGATCGACATCACAGATGAGGGTGCTGTATCTATCTGCGGCGTAGATGATAAGAACATGCAGGAAGCAAAGCGTATGGTTGAAATCATTGCTTCTGACTTCGAGCAGGGACAGATCCTCACCGGACAGGTTGTAAGCATCAAGGAGTTTGGCGCATTTGTTGAGTTCGCACCTGGCAAAGAGGGAATGGTTCACATTTCCAAGATCTGCAAGGAGAGAATCAACCGCGTAGAGGATGTTCTTACACTTGGAGATAAAGTGACTGTTGTATGCCTTGGAAAAGACAAGATGGGAAGAATGAGCTTCAGCATCAAAGATGTTCCGGCAGAGGCAAAATAAGAATAAAATGCAAGGCCACTGTGTAGGAAAAGCACAGTGACAGCTTGGGGGATGCCGGACAGATGTGCCCGGCATTCTTTATATCCGCTGCAGAGCCGGAGCTTTGGAAAATGCGTCTGCACGGGATAAACAGGAGGAAACATGAAGAGAATTGCAAAATTTCATAAAGTAAGTAAAGAGCGCTTTGTGGCAGACTGGATGGATGCTTTTGAAGGCGTGTCTGCTGACGAGGCAGAGAAGATTTATGAGGGAATCCGTCTTCCAAGACGGGCTACTGCCGGAAGCGCAGGCTATGATTTCTTTTCCCCGGCTGATTTTACCATCAAGCCAGGCGAGACCATCAAGATTCCGACCGGGATCTGTGTGGAGATGGATCAGGAATGGGTGCTGAAATGCTATCCAAGAAGCGGCCTGGGATTCAAATTCCGTCTGCAGCTGAATAATACGGTGGGGATTATTGACAGCGATTATTTTTATTCTGACAATGAAGGCCATATTTTTGCCAAGCTGACAAATGATACCAATGAGAATAAAGTGGTAGAATTGAAGGCAGATACAGGCTTTATGCAGGGAATCTTCGTTGAGTACGGGATTACCGTAGATGATGATGTGACAGATGTGAGAAATGGCGGGTTTGGAAGTACGACGAAGTAACCCGCTGCGGCGCCCTCGCAGTTCTATGGGAAATATAAAAGCAGGTAAATGTGATGAATTTATCAATCACAGATACCTGCTTTTATTGTGCTTAAGTTTTTTTCAAATTTTGCAGAAAGCCTTTTTCAAACAGGCTCCCGCAGGAAATCTCTTTAAAGACCACCGGGAAGATTACTCTGATGCTCCCGCAGGAAATTTCTTTAAAGACCACCGGAGAGATTACTCTAAAGGTGTTCCGGCAGCTTCTGCTTCTCGTGCATTCTGTAAAACAGTGTCAAATGCGATAGCAGCCTTATTGTACTCTTCGTCGCTCTCAATGTTGGAAAGCATGGGAGCACCCTCTGCAGTGCGGGTGAAGGAATACAGATAAACTTCACCGTCATGATTCTGGCCCTCTTCGTCAAGAGGAAGAAGCGCAATATATTCCTTTGCATCTACCGGGAAAATGGTAAGGATGGCGCATTCTACCTCAGTATCATCCTCCATGGTAAGAGTAATGGTGCTGTGCTGGTTTGCGTCAGTGCTGCATCCACTGCATGTGGAGCAGTCGGAACCGCCGCAGGATGAGCTGCTTCCACAGCTGCTGCAGGAGTTTGTCATATCTGAATCACTCATTAAAAATACCTCACTTTATAAAAAATTTGTATTTATATGTTACCTGTGAAAAAGCATGTTCATGCTGTAAAACAAGGTAACACCGGGACTTCTTTAGCTTCATTTTCACTGGTAACGGTATGCCCGGACAATATTTAGATTGTACCAGAAAAATAGGGTTTTGTGAATAGGGAAATCTGTGTTATAATGAAGAAAGTGTTAGAATATATTGAATATTCACAGGCAATATCCTATGAGAGGTTTTTTGTGAATGAAGTTCACTGGAAACTTTGAAAAAATGGGCAAAATCATGTACAGAAGGATTTTTGTGCATTATATAAATTTTTACAGATTGGAGAACAACATGAAGCTTGTATCATGGAACGTAAATGGAATCCGTGCCTGTATTACCAAGGGCTTTGAAGAAAGCTTTGCGAAGCTGGACGCAGACATTTTCTGCCTTCAGGAGACCAAATGTCAGGAGAACCAGGTGAAGCTGGAGCTTCCAGGTTATTATCAATATTGGAATTACGCGAACCGCAAGGGATATTCCGGAACAGCTGTTTTTACGAAAAAAGAGCCGTTGTCCGTGACTTACGGACTTGGAATAGAGGAACACGATAAAGAAGGCCGTGTGATCACTGCAGAGATGGACGATTTTTATCTGGTTACCGTATATACGCCCAACTCCCAGTCCGAGCTTCGAAGACTGGAATACCGCATGGAATGGGAAAGAGATTTCCTGGCTTATCTTCTGAAGCTTCAGGAGAAAAAGCCTGTGATCTGCTGTGGAGACATGAATGTGGCACATCAGGAAATTGACCTGAAGAACCCTAAGACCAACCGAATGAACGCAGGCTTCACAGATGAAGAGAGAGCCTGCTTTACCAGAACTCTGGAAGCTGGATTTATTGATACATTTCGTTACTTTTATCCGGAGCTTGAGGGCGCCTACTCCTGGTGGTCTTACCGATTTAAGGCAAGAGAGAAGAATGCCGGATGGAGAATTGACTATTTTATCACCTCTCCGTCCTTGAAAGAGAATCTGGAGGATGCGAAGATCCACAGCGAGATAATGGGGTCCGACCATTGTCCGGTAGAGCTGGATCTGAAATTTTAGACCATAGGGAGTCCTGTATGGCAGGATCTGGGGATAAACAGATATTATCGGATGATTTTATTTCATGAGAAAGATTGCATTGTGCAGATTCCCTTTGGGAAACGTGCTCTGTGTACAAAAATGGCTACAGACGAGACAGCAGACAAAGACAGGAGGGCTTATAAAGTGCCAATACCGGGAAATAAGAGCGTGGTTGTGACATATGGTTATCCTCTTTTACTTGGGGTAACCCAGATGGCAGATGGATATAATTTTGCAGTGGAAGCGGAAGAGGATTCCGAGGTTTACCTGCTCCTTTACAGAAAGAGGGGAAGAGAGCCCTTTTATGAGCTTCTTCTGGATGAAAAATATCGTACAGGACGGATTTTTTCTGTCTTTATGAAAAAATTAAATGTAACCAATCTGGAATACAATTTTAAGATAAACGGGGAAATCTATCTGGATCCCTGTGCCAGCAGAATCAGTGGAAGAGAGCACTTTGGGGCAGCGTGGGAGGAAGATCCCCATAAGGTGCGCTGCGGCTTCTGGTCAGGAAATGGTTATGACTGGGGGGATGAGAAAGCACCGGAAACAGACTTTGGAGATATGATCCTTTATAAAGTACATGTTCGGGGATACACCAGGCAGGCTAAGCTGCCGACAGGTCTCCGGGGAACTTTTTCCGGTCTGGTACAGATGATCCCATACTGGCAGGAGCTTGGCATTAATACGGTAGAGCTTATGCCGGCCTATGAATTTATGGAGGTGGTTCCGCCAAAGGAGCCAGACGGTCTGGTTTCCCAGAAGGGGAAAAAAGACGAGGTAAATTACTGGGGATATGGAAATGGTCTTTATTTTGCGCCAAAGAGTGCTTATTGCGCTACCCGGGATCCCCACAGGGAATTTTGTGACATGATCAGGGCTTTTCACAAAGCAGGGATTGGCTGTATCATGGAAATGTATTTTCCAGCAGAAGTTAATCCTTTAATGGCACTTCGTGCAGTGCAGTTCTGGAAACAGAATTATCATGTGGACGGCTTTCATATTCTGGGAGAAGGGGCACCTCTTGACCTGATCATGAAGGATGGCCTGCTTGCAGGAACGAAGATCATGGCAGAAGGAATGGATACGGCTGCTCTTTATAAGAACCGCAGACCAGGAAAGCGATGCTTTGCGGAATATAATCTGGGATTTTTGCAGGATATGCGCAGATTCCTGAAAAGCGATGAGGATATGGTTCCGGCTGTGCAGTACCGCATCCGTCATAATCCGGATGACCATGGAGTGATCAATTATATTACCTGCCAGGACGGTTTTACTTTAAATGACCTTGTTTCCTACAATTATAAGCACAATGAGGCAAATGGGGAAGGCAATAACGACGGCTGCAGCTATAATTATTCCTGGAATTGTGGCATTGAGGGACCAAGCCGGAAGCAGTGGATCCGTCAGATGAGGGAGCGCCAGATGCGAGCCGCTTTTGCCATGCTGCTGTTTTCCCAGGGAGTACCCATGATCTATGGCGGTGATGAGATCGGCAATTCCCAGAAGGGAAACAATAATGCTTACTGCCAGGACAATTCCATTGGCTGGATTGACTGGCGGGGACTGCGGCGAAATGCCAGTATGCTTGCCTTTGTAAAAAAGGCAGTTGCACTTCGGAAGGCTCATCCTGTCCTTCATATGAGTGAGAGCATGAAAGAGGCAGATTACCTTGGCAAGGGATTTCCGGATATGTCTTTTCATGGGGAACGTGCATGGTTCTGCAACATGGAAAATACCAGCCGCATGATCGGCGTGATGCTGTGCGGGGCATATGCAAAGCTGCCGGATGGAAGTGAGGATGATTTCCTTTATACAGGCTATAATTTTCACTGGGAAACCAGGAATATTGCCCTTCCCAATTTGCCAGAGGGGATGGAGTGGAAGAAAGTGATGGATACCGGAGATCTGACCTGTGACGGATTTTATGGGGAAAATGGCCAGGTTTATGAAAGAGCCGTGGAGGTGGGACCGCGTACAGTGGTTGTACTTCAGGGTGTGAAGAAACCGGAGCCTGAAAGAAAGCATACTGGCAAAGGAAAAAAGAATGAAAAACTGCCAGGCGCAGAAGGGAAGAAAACTGCAGCTTCAGACAATACTGTGACAGAAGCTGAGAATAAGGAAAGGAGGTCCGGTGACAATGCATCCATGGCTTCACTTTAAAACAATCACAAAGCATAAGCTGATGGTCATGCACTATTGCTTCCGAATCGGACTTTACAAGCAGGGGCTTCTCCATGACCTTTCCAAATATACTCCATCGGAATTTCTGGTGGGCTGCAAATATTATCAGGGAAACAGAAGTCCAAATAACGCAGAACGTGAGGATACTGGCGTGTCTACCGCCTGGCTCCATCATAAAGGGCGCAATAAGCATCATTATGAGCATTGGGTGGATTATTCCATAAATGATCCGGAGCATGTGATCATGGGGGCGAAAATGCCCCGCAGATATGTGGCAGAGATGGTGATGGACAGGATCAGTGCCTCTAGGACGTATCTTGGGGACGCATATGACAATCACAAGCCGCTGGAATATTTTCTGAAAAGCAAGCCGAAGCTGTGGTTTGTACATCCCCAGACCAAAAAAGAGTTAGAGGGGCTGCTTCGGATACTCAATGACAAAGGGGAAGAAAAGGCTTTGTGGTATATTAAGCATGTTTATCTGAAAGGGAAGGATAAGTAGTTTCATATTCTGTGTTTATAAAACGCATACTTTCAAAAAAATATATAATATCACTTGCACTTTCATACTCTTCTGTGGTAAAGTATGAAATATGTTATTTTGCTGTCTGGATGATTTGGAGACGGCAGATTTTATAACAGAGGAGGAGAAAAAATTGAGTGGTACAACAGTGATAATTCTGATTGCTTTTGTGTTTTACCTTGCCATGATGATCGTCATCGGCGCGGTTTACATGAAAAAGACCTCCAGCTCAGAGGATTATTTCCTTGGAGGACGAGGACTGAACGGATGGGTGGCAGCCCTTTCTGCACAGGCTTCTGATATGAGCGGATGGCTTCTGATGGGTCTTCCCGGAGCCATTTATTCTTTTGGATCCGGACAGATCTGGATCGCGGTAGGACTTTTTATCGGAACTGTTCTCAATTGGGTTTGTATTTCCGGAAGACTTCGTAAATACACCATCGCAGCAAACAATTCCATGACTATCCCGGCATTTTTCGAGAACCGCTACCGTGATAAGAAAAAGATCCTGCTTCTGATCTCATCAGTGGTAATCGTAATCTTTTTCCTGGTGTATACAGCTTCTGCGCTGGCAGCAGGCGGTAAGCTGTTCAATACCGTATTTGGACTTGATTATCACATAGCACTTGCCATTGGAGCTGCAGTTATTCTTTGCTACACCTTCATGGGCGGCTTTATGGCGGTCTGTGTAACAGACTTTGTACAGGGAACCCTGATGCTTATCGGACTGCTTGTAGTTCCGCTGGTGGCGTATTTCCTGCTTCCAGGCAATCTTACAGACCTGATCTCCCAGAGCGGCGTGACCGGCGGTGCAGGTGCTTATCTGAACCCGTTTATGAATGGAGACAGACCATATACTTTTATAGAGATCTTTTCCCAGCTGGCATGGGGCTTTGGATACTGTGGAATGCCTCACGTACTGGTAAGATTTATGGCAGTTAAGAACGAGAAGGAACTGAAGAAATCCTGGGCGATTGCCATTGTATGGGATCTTCTTTCCCTGACAGCTGCATTTGCAATCGCTGTGATCGGAAGAGCTTATCTGCTTCCTGTTATTCTTGGGGAGAACGGAGCCGCTTCTTCTGAGAGCGTATTTATTGAGATGATCCGCAAGGTGTTTACCTCAGAGCTTGCGCTTCCCTTTATCGGCGGACTGTTCCTCTGCGGAATCCTTGCAGCGATCATGTCCACAGCGGATTCCCAGCTTCTGGTAACTGCTTCTGCAGTATCTGAGGATCTGTATCACAGCTTTATCAAGAAGGATGCTGACACAGAGGAAATTCTGAAAGTAAGCCGCATCACGGTTATTGTGATCGCAGTGATCGCATTTGTCATTGCATGGAATCCGGACAGCAGTATTATGGGACTGGTTTCCAATGCATGGGCAGGACTTGGTTCCGCATTTGGACCGATCGTGGTAATGTCCCTGTTCTGGAGAAGAACCAATCTTCCAGGTGCCATTGCAGGTATGGTGACTGGCGGACTTACTGTTATTATCTGGGACTATATTCCGTTAGTCGGAGGACAGACACTGGGAACCTATACAGGACTTTATTCCCTGGCAGTTGGTTTCCTGCTCAGTCTGGTGATGATCGTGATCGTCAGCCTTGTTACGAAGGCTCCATCCAAAGAAATCACAGATGAGTTTGACAGAGTTGCTGCGAAATAATGCGGTTGCATGATCGTTGTGCATCGTGAAGCGTGTTACAGGTTACGATGCGACCATTAAGAAAGTTTTATAAAAAAGGTAGTCCTTATATGGAAAGGGCTACCTTTTTTTCTGAAAATTTGTTATAATAATAACATCTTTATCCGGGAATGAAAGACATTGTATATCAGTGTCTGGCAGAAAACGGACGTAATAAATCTGCATTCCCATAATAGAAAGGGGCAACACAAGATGAAGAAATATGATTATTTAATTGTAGGAGCCGGACTTTTTGGAGCTGTATTTGCTCACGAAGCTACTAAGAAGGGCAAGACCTGCCTGGTGATCGACAAGCGTGATCATATCGGCGGTAATATTTACACAGAGGAAGTAGAAGGCATCCAGGTCCACAAGTATGGTGCACATATTTTCCATACCTCTAAGAAGGAAATCTGGGACTATGTAAACCAGTTTACAGAATTTAACCACTTTGTAAATTCACCTATTGCGGTGTATAAGGATGAACTGTATAACCTTCCATTTAATATGAATACATTCCATCAGCTCTGGGGTGTACGGACTCCGGCAGAGGCGAAGGCGAAGATTCAAGAGCAGATCAGCCGCATGCACATCACACACCCGAAGAACCTGGAAGAGCAGGCACTTGCGCTGGTGGGACAGGATGTGTATGAGAAGTTGGTAGAGGGCTATACCCGCAAGCAGTGGGGAAGAGAGTGTAAGGATCTTCCGTCCTTTATTATCAAGAGACTTCCTCTTCGTTATACCTATGATAATAACTATTTTAAGGATCCCTATCAGGGTATTCCGAAGGGCGGCTATACCCGTATTATCAAGAAGCTTCTGGAGGGTGTCCAGGTTTGCCTGAAGACGGATTTCTTTGCAAATAGAGAAGAGCTCACTGCACAGGCAGATAAGATCCTTTTTACCGGTATGATCGATGAATTTTATAATTACTGCTATGGTGAGTTGGAGTACCGTTCCCTGCGTTTTGAGACAGAAGTGCTTGATATGGGGAACTATCAGGGAAATGCGGTTGTGAACTATACCGATTATGAGGTGCCATATACTCGTATTATTGAGCATAAGCATTTCGAGTTTGGGACACAGCCGAAGACAGTCATCACAAGAGAATATCCGGCAGCATGGGAGAAGGGAAAAGAGCCATATTATCCCATTAATGATCCGAAGAATGACGAGCTCTTTGACAAGTACGAGCGCCGTGCATTAGAAGAGAATAATGTACTCTTTGGCGGACGACTGGGCATGTACCGCTATATGGATATGGACAAGGTAATTGAGGAAGCTCTTAATATGGCTGAGACCGAGCTGACCTACGAAGAAGTATAAAGGAGAATACTATGGATACCCCGACTATTACACAATACTACAGAGAATCGGACCCGGCCAGACGTCTGGCACTTTTGAATATGTCCATTGAGGCAGGAGAGGAGCCAGAGCTGAATCAGATCCGCAGGGAGCTTTGGGACATCCGTTATCAGGATCCGTCTGAGCTTGGCGGTGATACCCGTGCTGACGGTTTGATCGCACTGTGGATGCTGATGGAGTTTAATAAAGACAGCGGCAAGCGCTTTATGGGAGTCCGCGGCGGACGTAAGGAGATCATGAAACAGCTGAATAAAATGAAATTCCAGGAAATCTGCGCCAAGGGTAAGGATTATGAAGACCTTCTTTACAGAGAGTGCTGCCATATGGTGAAGACTTATATGGAGCTTAGTGAGTCGGATAAGGCTTATAACAGCACACTGTTTGGGATTATGAAAATGAGTAGTGAGCGCGCCAAGGACAAGCTGAAAGCGGATATTTATGATACTGCCGTGGTGCTTCCGCAGACATTGAAGATGGAAGAAGAGCTTGGAATTGTCACCCGTGCCGCCCGGGAAATGTACGAACTGCATTTTCCAGGAGAGGGAAGCCTGGGCGCAGACAGATAACATGCCAGGCGAAAAAGCCTGACATGTATAAAAGATATAAAATTATAAAGTCCTTAATACCGCAGCAATCTCCGAATCTGGAGCTGGCTGCGGTATTTATTATGCAGCTCCAGCCCAAGTGCCTTCTCACATGCATCCAGAATCACATCATAATAGGCAAACTGATAAATATTTCCTGCAATCTGTACACAATTATACCGCTGCAAAGAAGTCCCGATCTGTTCCATGGAAAACTGGAAATCAAGCTTCGCCTGCAGCATACGCATTAAGGTAAAGGACATAAACCCAATCACAAAATGGGCATTGATCTTATCCGGTGTCCAGATGAAGGTAGCAGAGGAGTCATACTGGCTTTTGGAATCAAGGAAAATTTTCTCCATATGACGAAGTCCGCTGAAAAGACGATAAGGGGAAAGGTTATCCGCCTCCAGATTATCAGTAGCAATGGCAGTGTATCCGTCCAGCTTCAATCCGGTACGCTTTCCGGAAGACTCCCTGGCAAGGCGCTGCTGTCTGGCCTGAAGCTCATGGTAATATACAAATTGTTTTTCCCTATCCTCAAAAATCCGCTCTTTATAAAGAAGAGGGATAGTCTGATGCTTTTCATTCAGAATTTTCATTTCCTGATAACCATCCTTCAGTACCCAATCCTTAAATTCTGCATTCGCAGTATGTACCGGCAGACCATAAATATATCCGTCTGCCTGTACTCCATTGCAAATAAAAGGCTCCTCCTCCGGACGCGCAGGGGCAGTATTATAAAAACGGGTTCTGGGATTCTCTCTCTTTAATTGCTTTACGGTATTAAAAACAGACTGGTTCAACACAGTACCACTGGTAGACAGGTCATATGCAATGGGGATTCCATTTCTGTCCGTGAGAAGATCCAGGTGAAGGGTGGAATCTGTACGTCTGGCATTGGGCTGCGTGTCAGAGGGCATGCTTCCCGGAATGGAAAAATTATAGCTGGTGTGATCCAAAAATGCAGAAGTAGTATCTCTGGAAAGGATACTGCCGGAATGCTCATAAATCCACTTCTGCAGATCTTTTTGCAGTTTCACGATAACATGAAAGGCAGAATCCAGGTCTTCGTCTGAGATGCTTCCGGATTCTTCGAAGTAGAGTCCTTTTTCAATAGCTTCATTCCAGGTACAATTCGGGTAAAGAGCACGGGAAATGACCATATATCGGAAAAGTTCTTCTATATTATACGAAAGAGATAGATTCCAGGTCCTGGTACGCCAGAAAATGTCCAGCTGAAGCTCCTTATAAAGGTATTTCAGAATGCCGTAGCCTACATTTTTCAGAGAGTGTTCTCCCGGTGAGAGAGCAGTAGTAAGGTCAACATATACCACAGAGTTCTTTTTGGCTTCTCGTTCCTGGTTCATATCAGCCACAACCTTCTCGAAATGGCTGATGGGATCCGGGTAATCCTTCTTTAAATCTTCCAGATATCCCAACCCCATAATGGTTTTCTGACGAGTGGCTTTCTTCTCTTTATCATAGTAGGATTCGGTAATGGCAAGGTAAGTTCCCTTTGCCTTGGGGGTCTTTTTGAGAAACATAGGGGGTCCTCCTGTATGCTTTATCATTTGAAAATGAAGATGGTGCGTATTCCTATTTGCCAATTGTATAAGTGCATTGGTTTTCTGGCATTTATTATACCACACAAAAGAACGTACATCAAGATACACCATGAGTAAATACGAAAATTGGAGCGAATATAGTTTAGAAAACAGGGAGTGAAATTGTGCAAAATGCTGAAATTCAGACAGGGGAAAATGGAGTAAACATGTAGCTTTTTTGCCCTGTGAAAGCAGAAAAAATAAGAATTTATGTGCTTTTTTCAATGAAAAGTCGAAAATAACGACAGTACACTAAAGTACACACTGTAAAAATACGAAAATGAAGACCGATTCGTGCCGGGTTTCTTAGTGAAACAGCAGAAAACAGGGATTTTTCAGGTAATCATAAATTATTGCTCCTTTAAAATCAGTGTGATATGATGATGAAAATGGATTTTGGGCTACTTCTGCCTGCAAAACCACACTGAAAAAAGGAAAACCCGATCTTAAAAAGGAGGTTGTAACATGAAAAAGAATTCAAGGCTGAAATCGTTTTTTGCCATACTTCTGGCGGTATCTATGATATTCCAGCAGTCCAGTCTGACTGTTCTGGCAACAGACGATACCTACGTTGAGGACGCGACGGCAACGCCGACTCCGTCTGAAAACGAAGCAGAAACATACGCAACGGAGGGAGCGGAACCGGTTGCTGAGAAACAGGAAGAACCTCAGCAAGTGCAGGAAACTCCTGCTGCGGAACAAACTCAGGAGCCAACGGAAGCACCTGCCGAACAGCCAACAGAAGCGCCAGCAGAGCAGCCGACGGAAGCACCTGTAGAGCAGCCAACAGAGGCGCCTGCAGCAGCTCCGACAGAAGCACCTGCAACAGAGCCCACAGCGGCACCAGCAGCAGAAGTGACGGAAGTGCCTGCAGCACCGGAAGCTACAGCAACACCAGCTGCCGAGGCAACTGCAACTCCTACACCAGAAGTCAGCGCGTCCCCAAGTGAGACGCCGACACCGACTCCGACAGAAGCACCGAAGACTTCTTTCAGATACGAAGACAATCGTGTAGTGATTACAGCAACAGCTCCGGAAGATGCAAAATTTCCACAGAATGCAGAAATCAAAGCTGACTACATCGCACCTGGCACCGATCGCTACAATGCTGCAGTAGCTGCATTCAACAGCCAGCTGAGCAGCCAGTTGGGACTGGACGCTGAGAATACGGAAGCTGAGTATGTACTTTACGACGTATATTTCCTGACTGCTGATGGAAGCAGAATTGAACCTGAAAGCGGAAATGTAAAAGTAGATATGAGCTTCAAACAGATTCAGAAAAGCACTGTTGACGGTGACGTCGTAAATAAAGATGTTGTTCATCTGGACAATGATGGACAGGCCGAAGTCGTAACTAAATACGTAAACACAAACGCAGACGGTGAGATCACTTCTATGGGTTTTTCACAGGATAGTTTTTCAATTGTGGGTGGCGTGACGACAGTACAAAATGTAGCGGTACAAACTGGAAGTAGTAAATTGTCCGATTTTATAACAGGAATGACAATTAAAGTCGATGGAAAAGAAATTTCATCAAATGATAAAATCAGTCCTTCTGCGAGATATGACTTTACTATTTCATTTGCCGAAACTTCAGAGCTTGTTAATCAGGGAAAACACATTCAGAAAAATATGACTTTTTCTATGCCTAATAATTTGACAAATTGGCCGGCAAGTGGAAAATTATATGCGGATGATAATAAGACTGTTGTTGGAGATTATACTATTAATGATACGGGGGATGTTTCAGTTGTCTTTACAGATGAGTTTATGCAGCAAGCTGATAAAGGTCTTGTAAAGGGAAATTTCGCGTTTTCAGCAGAAATAAAAAATACGGTTACTGACGAAGTGGTAAAAATAACTGTACCAGGAACAACAATTGAAAAAGAGATTCATGTTAATAGAGATGTAAACCTTTATACAGAAAAAAGCGCATCATATGATGAAAAAACTGGAGAAATAACATATACAATTATAACTAAAGCAGAAAATGGAAATGCAACTGACGTTAAAATTATTGATAAGCTGGGAAGTGACTTGGAGCTTGTGAAAGACTCACAAGGAAATGAGTATACACTTACCGTTGATGGCGGAACACCAACGCCGGGAAAGTTTGCTGTAACAGGAAATGGTTATGAAGTAACAGTAGGTGAATTGCTTAAAGATAAAACAGCTGCGTTAGTTTATAAGGCAAAATTTAAAGATGGTGTATTAGAGAAGATAAGAAATGGGGAAAGTTATTCTACTAATAATGGTGTAGTTGTAAAAGGTAAAAATGGCAGCAAAGATATTATTAGTAATGAACCATCAGTTGATATTGGTAATAATTTCAAAAATAATCAGTGGTTTAAGAAGGATAATGCTAAATTAGTTACAGAAGTTGGTAAGACATACTTAGAGTGGTCTTTCGTATACAATGTTGATGGAAAACAACCTGTTAAAGGAAACACGGTAACAGATACTTTACAGGATAACGAGTATACGAAATTTAAGAAGGGAGATGTGATTCATGTTAAACGATCTGATGGTGCTGAGTTTGATATTACTGTACCAGCAGATGGAAATACATGGTCATATACAATCGGAAAAAATTCAGGAGATAATTATACTGACGATAGTTTGATTTACAAATATACTTTTTCATATAAGACTCTGGTTGATGATACAAAATTAGATAGTCTTATTGGTTCAGTTAGCGTAAAAAATGATGTTGATGATGGCAACCGTAATCATCCGGGGGCATCTGGCTCAGGTCCATTAACAGGTAAAGTTCCTAATCCCGAAAAGACATTTCTTTCTGGAACACAAGATAAAATGAAATGGAGAGTTACTATTCATGTTCCGGCAGGTGGTATGAAATTTTTTATTAAGGATACTGTAAGACAAGAGTCAGATAATGGGGATGCTGATGGTTGGAATAAATGGGGGTGGATTGATACATCATCAATAACTGTCATCGATTCAGGCAAAAAGATTAGTAAAGATAATGTAAAATATGGACGAAATGTTGAAAATGGAGAATTATGTAACTATTTATTCTTTTTATCAAAAGATTCTTCCGAAAGTAATATAGAAACTAATAAAACAAATTCGAAAATTGACGGAACCGGAGAAGCGAGAGACATTATATTAGAATATGAAACCTTCAACAAATATCAGAATGCTACTGGGGAGGTTGTTTATAAACCTGGTGTTTTAGTAAGAAATACGGCATCTGGAAATGGATGGCAAGTCACTGCAGATGGGTATGTTCCAGGAAACTTGCAGGTTAAAAAGGAAAATGTAAGCTCCTATTTTACGGGATATGGTTCAAGCGATAAAAAATGGAGTACCGAAGGAAACAAGATATGCTATTGTATCACAATTGACAAGAATCGTGTTGGATTAGGAAACGAAAATGTTATTATAACTGATACGCATAGCTCTTCACTGTCATATGTTTCGGGTAGTGCAAAACTCATGTGGGCAGAAAATGAGTATAAGGGTGACAGTAGTGCTAGTGGTTCTGATGAGGCTGCAGGTTGGATGGCAGATCCTACGATAGAAGAAAATGGTAATACTGTTCTAAAACTTAATCTTGGAAAATTAACAAGAACATATAAAGGTAAAAATTGTGTTTACAAGTTGTATTACCAGATGGCAGTAGATGAGTCATTAGTAACATCTAGCGATGGACAAATATTGAGCAATAGTGTATCAGTAAAGGCTAATGGTGAGGATGTAGCAGGAGAAGCTAGTTGCGATTATACTTATAAAAAACCTTTATTTACAAAAGAGGAAAATTCAAAACCTAGTGTATCAAATGGCTATCAGGCTGGTTTTAAAATTACTGTAAAATATACAGATAATTATAAAAATTCAGATGGACACTTAGAAATTGATGATAACTGTACAAATCTTAAAATTGATTATAGTACATTTAGTGTAAAACAAGGAGAAAGGTTACTTACAGCTAATACAGATTATATTGTGGCACCAACGTCAATTGGAATGAAGATTCTGATTTTAAATCCTGTAGAGGATGCTACATATGTAATTGAATATAAAGCGACAGTAACTGGAAGTATTGGAAGTAAAATTGACTATGGTAATACGGCTTATATAAATGGAAGGGATGAGTATTACAGTAAAGTTAGTAATAATGTAGAAAAGAAGCAAAATTCAAGTGGAAATGTTGAAGTCAGCAGTCTCAAACTTTTATTGTACAAATATGATGAAGAAAATGCATCAAAGGGCTTACCTAATGCGATATTTGAATTGCAGGATTCAAATGGAAAGGTTTTAAAAAGTGGTATTAAAACAAAAGCTAATGGTGAAACAGATGAAATTCAATTATCTAAACAGTTAGATAAAACTGTATTTGATTTATATGTAAAATATAAATTAGTAGAGACTACCGCACCTAGTGGTTATAAAACAGGAAATTCTATTGAATTTTATTTTACTGACTATAGTAAATCAGCAGATGAGTTAGTAAAAATGGGGCTTCAGGACGCAATTGCTGTTTTCAGTAATTCAACTGTGGTTGGAACAATTGAAATTAGTAATAAGAAAGCTGAAGATGTAGAGGGAAGCGCAGAACTGGAGATCCAGAAGGCAGCAACAGGGAACTGGAGCGGGGAAATCCCGAATTACTTCAAATTCAAGCTGGAAGCGCTGACTCCTGGAGCACCAGAGCTGTCCAACAAAGAGGCAGCCAATACCGGGTCAAAGGTAACATTTGAAAAAATCACCGGCTACAAGGAAGCAAAGGATTATATCTATAAGATCAGTGAGACGGGAATTATCGGAGAGCATCCGGAATGGACTGTTTCAAGTGACGTGCTTTACGCAAAGGTAAGTGTAAGAAAAGAAAGAAACGAGTATAAGACAGCGGTAAGCTATTACAGTGATGAAAACTGCACGACAGCAGTAGAGACACCAGTGATCACCAATACTTATACCGCACCGACTGAAGGAAGCGCAGAGCTTGAGATCCAGAAAGCCGCAACTGAGAACTGGACAGGAAAGATCCCGAATTACTTCCAGTTTAAGCTGGAAGCACTGACTGAGGGAGCGCCGATGCCTGGAACAACGGCAGTGACAAACAATGGATCTGACGTAAGCTTTGGAAAGATCACCGGCTACAAGGAAGTAAAGGATTATATCTATAAGATCAGTGAGACAGGAATCATCGGAGAGCATCCTGAATGGACTGTTTCAAGTGACGTGCTTTACGCAAAGGTAAGTGTAAGAAAAGAAGGAAACGAGTATAAGACAAAGGTAAGTTATTACAGTGATGAAAACTGCACGACAGCAGTAGAGACACCAGTAATTATCAATAATTATACGACATCTGGTCAGATCGTCCTTAGCGCAAACAAGACTCTGGAAGGTCAGCCACTGGAAGCAGAGCAGTTTAGTTTCCAGGTAACAGAAATTGGTGAAGATGGAAACGCAGTAGAAAATGGTTATAAAAAGATTGCTAAAAATGCGGAAGACGGTTCCATTGTATTCCCAACCATTAAATATGAGAAAACCGGAATCTATTATTATCAAATTACAGAAATAAATGGTAAGAAACCGGCATACAAGTATGATGGAAGCAAATATGTTGTAGCTGTAAATGTAACAGATAATATGGCAGGTAAATTAACAGCAGCAATTATATCAGTCACAAAAGACGGTAAGCTTGTAGAAAATAAGACAGTCACCTTTAATAATACCTACAGTGCTTCCGCTGACCTTGAACTGAAAGCCCAGAAGTCCATGAAGGTAGAATCTGAGCAGCTCGGAACCTTCGAATTCGAACTTAGCGGTGACAACATCGAAACGCAGACTGTTACAAACAATGAAGCTGGTGCAATCACATTTGCTCCGATTCATTATAATCTCTCAGATGTTGGCAATACTTATACGTACACAGTAAGAGAGAAAGCTCCATCTACCGAAGCTCAGTATGAAACTGATGGTATTAAATATGTATACGATACCACTGTTTATACTGTAAAAGTCAAAGTAGAAGACAACGGTGACGGAACTCTGAAACTTACTAAGACAGTCAAAATTGGAGAGAAGGATTACACAGATCCGGAAATGAAGTTTGTCAACGATACTACTAAAGCAACGATTACAAAAGTAGATGCTTTAGGAAATCAGCTTTCTGGTGTTGAACTTGAAGTTCGCGACAAGAATAATGAGGTGGTTGATTCCTGGACCACAGATGGAACACCACACGTAATCACCGGCGCGCTGATCCTCGGCGAAACCTACAAGTTAGTCGAGAAATCCGCTCCAGCTGGTTATACCCTGGCAGATCCTGTTGAGTTTACTGTAAGTGAGAATGACATCGACAACAAGGTTGAGATGAAGAACACCTACTCCGCATCCGGAAGTCTGAAACTGACAGCTAAGAAGACTCTGACAACCACAGAGACACCACTTACAGAAGGTCAGTTTACATTCGAACTTCGCGACAAAGATGGCACAGTTCTTCAGACCAAGACCAACGTTGCTAACGGAAACGTAACCTTTGACGAAATCAAGTACAACCTTGTAAAAGATGCAGCTTACAAAGACAACACAGATAAGAAAGTAGATGATATCGGCGAATACCAGTACACCGTAAATGAGGTGAAAGGTGACGCAGCAGGTTACACCTACGACGACACCGTCTATACCATCAACGTAACCGTAACAGACGCTGGCAATGGTACCTTAACCGTAACCCCGGTTATTCATTCCTCCAAGGCAACCTCCGAGGATGCCACTGTAACAGGTATGGAATTTATCAACACCTACACCACATCTGGTCAGATCATTCTTGGTGCAACCAAGACTCTGGATGGCCAGACACTGGAAGCAGAGCAGTTCAGCTTCCAGGCAACAGAAATGGATGCAGATGGAAATGCAGTAGAAAATGGTTACAACGAAACTGTGAAGAATGCTGACGGCGGCGCCATCACATTCCCAATCATCACATACAAGGAATCCGGAACCCATTATTATCAGATTACTGAAGTAAAAGATGAGAAACCGGCATACCAGTATGATGAAAGCAAATACGTTGTAAAAGTAGACGTAACAGACGACAATGCAGGCAAGTTAACAGCGAAAGTTACTTCTGTCACAAAGAACGGCGAACCTGTAAAGAGTGAAGACCTCACTGGAGCAGTTACCTTCACGAATACCTACAGTGCATCCGCTGACCTTGAACTGAAAGCCCAGAAGTCCATGAAGGTAGAAGCTGAACAGCTTGGAACCTTCGAATTCGAACTGAAAGATGCAGATGGCAAGGTAATTGAGACAGTTAAGAACGACGAAAAAGGTGCAATCAGCTTCAGCAAGCTTTCCTATACAGAGAAAGATGCTGGCAAGACCTTTACCTACACCGTAAACGAAAAGCTCCCATCAGAGGCAGACATCTACGTATACGACAAGACTGTTTATACAGTAACTGTAAATGTAGAAGACAACCGTGACGGAACTCTGAAGCTTACCACCAAGGTAAATGGAGAAGATTACACCGAGACAGCCATGAAATTTGTCAACGATACTACCAAGGTTACCATTTCCAAGGTAGACGACACCACCCTGAAAGCTCTTGCAGGAGCAAAACTTCAGGTAGTAGATGACCAGGATAAGGTTGTGGAAGAGTGGACCTCAGATGGTACACCACATGTGATCACAGCGAAACTTGTTCTTGGCAAGACCTACAAACTGGTTGAGGCAGAAGCACCATCAGGATATGAGATCGCAGAGCCGATCACCTTCACTGTTGATGCAGATGACACCAAAAATGCAGTTGAGATGAAGGATGCCATGACAAAGGGCAAAACTGCTGCAATTGAGATCACCAAGGAACTGAAGCTGAACGATGCACTTGCAGGCGCTAAAGATATGACCTTCTACGCAGCACTTTTCGCAGATGCAGAATGCACAATTCCTGCTTCTGATGTAAAAGCACTTGAGTTTAAGAATGCATCTTCTTCCACAGTTACCTTTACCAATCTGGATCTTGGAAGAACCTACTATGTAAGTGAGACAGATGTAACCGGAAAAGCAATTGATTCAGGCATGACGCCGGATGAAAAGGTTTATGTACCGGTTTATCCACAGGGACAGGCAATCACCGTAACTGAGGATGGCGCAAAGAGCAGCATCACATTCGAGAACCAGTTCAGCGAATGGCCGGATGGATTCTACAAGATCGCGACTCTGAATGTAACTAAGAAGCTTCTTGGTGCAGATGGAAATGCCCTGGAAAGTGATGAGATTTTCTATGCAGGTATCTTTGATGACAAAGAGTGCACAACTCTTTCCACAAGAACGGAGAAGAACATCCTGACACTTGATCTTGCAGGCGGCTCCACAGTATCTGAGAGTACACAGGCAGTTGTAATACCGGATGAAGCCTTTACGCTCTATGTTGCAGAGACAGATGCAGAAGGAAATCTGGTAGATGGTACAGACGGATTCAGATACGCAGTAACTGTTGAAAATGGAAATGTACTGTTTGATGAAAATAATCTCAATGCAGAGGTAACCATCATCAACCAGGAACAGCCGGAAGCAACACCTACTGTAACTCCTGAGGAGACAATAACTCCTACACCAACCCCAGGCACCTCCACAGGTGTTAAGACAGGTGATGACACACCAATCGGCTTCTATATGGCATTGCTCTTTGTTGCAGCTCTCGCAATCGAAGAAACAACCAGAAGACGCCGCAAAAAAGAACAGGATTAACAATCACAATTAAATAATCAGAACCGCCCCTGCAGGAAGAATCCTACCAGATTCGCCCGCAGGGGCGGTTCTTTTTAAAAGAATTTTGTTGTAGTAAGATACTTTTTTGTGTGTTATACTAATGCAAGAAGTTGAAGATGCTCCGGAATTATCAGCTGCATTGTATAAAGCTTTTTAGAGCCTGTTTGAAAAATCATTCCCGCAATCTGCACGCCCCACTTTGCGGTATATTTTGCCCGAATTCGGTTGCCGTAGCCCGCTACGGCGCCCTTATCCGGACAAAATCTCCCACAAATTGTGACGCACATCTTGCAGAAAGCCTTTTTCAAACACGCTCTAGTGCAGTGTAATTCAGCATAATCGAAGAAATGAATTAAATACATCCCAATATCGGCTGTTTAAACAAACTGATTGGGCACTATTTGGAGGAAAAAATGAAAAAAGAGAACATTCCTGCATACGAGGTTTTGAAACAGGAGAATCTGACCGATATCCATTCCACCGGATATCTGGTTCGCCATAAGAAAACAGGAGCCAGACTGGTTCTGATCGAGAATGATGATGAGAATAAGGTATTTTCCATTGCCTTTCGTACCACGCCGAAGAACAGCACCGGTGTTCCTCATATTCTGGAACACAGCGTTCTGTGCGGTTCCCGCGAGTTTCCGCTGAAGGATCCATTTGTAGAGCTGGTAAAGGGCTCTCTGAATACCTTCCTGAATGCCATGACCTATCCGGACAAGACCTGTTACCCGGTGGCAAGCTGCAATGACCAGGATTTCCAGAACCTGATGCATGTGTATCTGGACGCTGTTTTTTACCCGAATATTTATAAGAAAGAGGAGATTTTTCGCCAGGAAGGATGGAATTACCATCTGGAGCAGAAGGAAGGCCCGCTCACATACAATGGTGTTGTATACAATGAGATGAAGGGCGCATTTTCTTCCCCGGACGAGGTGCTGGAAAGAGAAATTATGAACCATCTTTTCCCGGACAATACCTATGGTGTGGAATCCGGCGGCAACCCGGAGAATATTCCGGAGCTATCCTATGAAGAGTTTCTGGATTTCCACCGCACCTACTATCATCCGTCCAACAGCTATATTTACCTTTACGGAAATATGGACATGGAAGAGAAGCTGCGATTTATTGATGAGAAATATCTGTCCGCATTTGAGGCTTTGGACGTAGATTCCAGCATTAAGGAGCAGACAGCTTTTTCCCAGGTGAAGGACCTGCAGATCGAGTATCCCATTGCGGAGAACGAGGAAGAAGAGGATAACACCTATCTCTCCTATAACATGGTTGTAGGAAATGCCATGGACAGTACCCTGGGTGTGGCATTTGATGTGTTGGATTATGCACTTTTAAGTGCGCCGGGAGCACCGCTGAAGCAGGCTCTTCTGGACGCAGGAATCGGTAAGGATATTTATGGCGATTACAGCGACGGCGTTCTGCAACCTTATTTCTCTGTGATCGCAAAAGGTGCCAGAGCTGCCCGGAAAGAGGAATTTGTTTCCATTATCCGAAATTGCCTTCAGGACATTGTGAAAAATGGAATTGATAAGAAGGCGGTCCTTTCCGGAATCAATTACATGGAGTTCCGTTACCGCGAGGCAGATTTTGGACAGTTCCCAAAAGGCCTGATGTATGGACTGGATATTATGGGAAGCTGGCTTTATGATGATGCGAATGCTTTTTCCCAGGTAAAGCTTCTGGAGATTTATGATCAGCTGAAAATTGCAGTAAATGAAGGCTATTTCGAGAATCTGATCCAGAAATGGCTTCTGGACAATACACATGGTGCGATCCTGACTCTTGTGCCGAAGCGCGGTCTTGCAGCCCAGCGTGAGAAAGAGCTGGCAGACAGGCTGGAAGCATACAGAAGCAGCCTTTCCGATGAACAGCTGGAAGAAATGGTAAGAAAGACAAAAGCCCTTGAGGCTTACCAGGAGTCTGAGGAGAGACCGGAGGACCTGGAATGCATTCCTATGCTGAAGCGTTCCGATATCCGCAAAGAAGTGAATGGTTTTTCCAATGAAGAGCTTCAGGTGGAGGACAGTCTGTTCCTGTATCAGGATGTATGCACCAATGGAATCGGTTATGTAAATATTATGTTCGAGATTAAGGATATGGCTGTTGAGAAGGTCCATTATCTTGGACTTTTGAAGTCTGTTCTCGGATATGTGGATACAAAGAATTACACTTACGGTCAGCTGTTTAATGAGACCAATGCCAGAACCGGCGGTATCCAGTGCGGCATAGATGTTTTTGACAAGGCGAACGACCCGGAAGCATTCCGTACCATGTTTACCATCCGTGGCAAAGCACTGTATTCCCAGATGGATTTCCTGTTCCAGATGATGGAAGAAATCCTGAATACTTCTAAGCTTTCAGATACCAGACGTCTTGGTGAGATTATCGGGGAGATCAGGTCCAGAGGACAGGCTTCCCTGATTGGCGCAGGCCATCAGACAGCAGTACTCCGCAGCGCTGCCTACGGTTCTCCAATGGCAGAATATCAGGATGAGATGGCAGGCGTTGGCTATTACAAATTTATCGAAGACCTTGAGAAGAATTTTCAGGAGAAAAAGGACGAGATCGTAGCCGGACTTCAGAATGCCATGGCAGAGATCATCCGAAAGGATTCCTTCATGGTAAGCTATACCGGAGAAAGAGAGTCTGTGGAACAGGTGAAGGCCTTAAGCGGTGCCCTGAAGAAGAGTCTGCCGGAGAGTACCTGTGAGGTTCCGGAAACTGCCATTACCTGCAGGAAAAAGAACGAGGGCTTTAAGACCTCCGGACAGGTTCAGTATGTGGCAAGAACCGGTAACTTTGTAAAAAAAGGCTTTACCTATACCGGTGCCCTGGAAATTCTGAAGGTTGCCTTAAGCTATGATTATCTGTGGATCAATCTTCGTGTAAAGGGGGGCGCATACGGCTGTATGAGCGGCTTTAAGAGAAGCGGGGAGAGTTATTTCGTTTCCTACAGAGATCCCCATCTTCGCAGAACTCTTGAAATATATGAGGGTGTGCCGGAATATGTGCGTACCTTTGCAGCGGATGAACGTGAGATGACCAAATACATTATCGGTACCATCAGCGGAAAGGATGTTCCAAGAACACCGCAGACACAGGGCGCCCTTGGCAGAATGGCTTATTTCCGCGGTCTCACTGTGGAGATGTTGCAAAAAGAGCGTGACCAGATCCTGAATGCTACAGTAGAGGATATCCATGCACTGGCTCCTCTGATCCAGGCAGTTCTCTCCGATGACCAGCTCTGTGTGGTTGGAAGCGAGAATGCAATCGAGAAGGCGAAGGATGTATTTATGGAGACCAAGCCGCTGGTAAGCTGCTGATAAAAGTTAAGAAAGATGAGGATATATTTTAATGACACCAGATTTTAAATCCGGATTTGTTGCAATTATTGGCCGCCCGAACGTTGGGAAATCTACCCTGATGAACCATCTGATCGGCCAGAAGATCGCGATCACATCCAAGAAGCCCCAGACCACCAGAAACCGCATCCAGACAGTCTATACCTGTGAGAAGGGACAGATCGTTTTTCTGGATACGCCTGGTATCCATAAGGCGAAGAATAAGCTTGGAGAGTATATGGTAGCCGTTGCAGAGCGTACCCTGAAAGAGGTGGATGCAATTATGTGGCTGGTTGAGCCGTCTACCTTCATTGGAGCCGGTGAGCGCCACATTGCAGAGCAGCTCCAGGGCGTTGGCGTGCCGGTCATTTTGAT
The DNA here is from genome assembly GCF_015551645.1 of Ruminococcus sp. D54t1_190329_F1. Classification (NCBI taxonomy): domain Bacteria; kingdom Bacillati; phylum Bacillota; class Clostridia; order Eubacteriales; family Oscillospiraceae; genus Ruminococcus; species Ruminococcus sp. D54t1_190329_F1. The sequence goes on along the minus strand of NZ_JADNDC010000005.1, from coordinate 55,551 downwards.
CATTAATAAGATCGATACAGTGAAAAAAGAGGAGATCCTTCCGGCAATCGATACGTACCGCAAGATCTGTGATTTTGCAGAGATTATCCCTTGCTCTGCACTCCGCGGACAGAACACAGAGGATATTATTGACAGTATTTTGAAATATCTGCCTTATGGACCCATGTTCTATGATGAGGATACCGTAACGGACCAGCCTCAGCGCCAGATCGTGGCAGAGGTGATCCGTGAGAAGGCGCTTCACGCACTGGATGCGGAGATTCCACATGGAATCGCAGTGGCAATTGACAAAATGAAGGAGCGTCCGGGCAAAAATCCTATGGTGGATATTGAGGCGACCATTATTTGCGAGAGGGATTCCCACAAGGGCATTATCATTGGAAAAGGCGGTGCCATGCTGAAGAAGATCGGCAGCAACGCCAGATTTGAGCTGGAACGTATGCTGGACTCCAAGGTAAACCTGAAGCTTTGGGTAAAGGTGAAAAAAGACTGGCGTGACAGTGATTTTATGATCAAAAACTTTGGATATGATAAGAAGGAAATCTGAATATGAGTGATCTGATCACGGTACAGGGAATTGTACTTTCTGCGCAGCCTGTGGGAGAGTATGACAAGCGGATCGTGCTTCTTACCAGGGAGAGGGGGAAGATTTCCGCTTTCGCCAAGGGCGCCAGACGGCAGAACAGCCCGTTTATGGCAGCTGCCAATCCTTTTGTGTTCGGGAACTTCACCCTGTATGAAGGGCGCAGCAGCTACAATCTGAACCAGGTGACCGTGACCCATCATTTTGTGGAGCTGGCCGCCAGACAGCCGGGAGTTTATTATGGTTATTACTTTCTGGAACTGGCAGATTATTTCGGAAGAGAGGGCACAGATGAGAAGAATATGATGAATCTTCTTTATCTTACTGTGAAGGCTCTCCTGAATCCGGAGATCGATGACCGGCTGGTAAGGTGCATTTTTGAACTGCGAACTATGACAGAGCAGGGGCTGATGCCGGAGCTTTTCCGGTGTGTGAACTGTGGGGAGGAGATCACCGGAAAAGAGAATCTGTTCTTTTCCCAGGAGGCACATGGAATCCTGGATGGGGACTGCCTGAAGAAAGCAAGCCCCGGAGAAGCCAGAACCGCCCGCCGGATTTCCCCGGCAGCACTTTATACCATGCAGTACATTGTAAGCTCGCCCATGACGAAGCTATACAGCTTTACAGTGACCGATGAGGTGCTGTGGGAGCTGGAACGGCATATTCAGCCTTATGTGGCAGGGAATACGGATAAGAAATTTAAGAGTTTGCAGATATTAGAAGTTATGATGTAAGTGGATTGGATGTTGCACATAACAGGAAAGCTGATTAACGTGCTTTGCTCTATACTTCGATAGCAGCACATGATTTGCTGTTCAAAAGTGCGGAAATTGTGTTTTTGCGGCAGAATGTACGGAATTGAGTACGCGGTATAACTTTACAAAAAGAAAAGTTGCGAGTATAATATTAGAAAATCATCTATCAAACAATGAGGAGAGATATCATGGAAAAAACAATGGACAAGATTATTGCTCTGGCAAAAGCAAGAGGATTTGTTTACCCGGGTTCTGAGATCTATGGAGGTCTTGCGAATACATGGGATTACGGCAACCTTGGCGTAGAGCTTAAGAATAACGTAAAGCGCGCATGGTGGCAGAAATTCATTCAGGAGTCTCCGTACAACGTAGGTGTTGACTGTGCCATCCTGATGAACCCGCAGACCTGGGTCGCATCCGGACATCTGGGAAGCTTCTCTGATCCGCTTATGGATTGTAAAGAGTGCCATGAGCGTTTCCGCGCAGACAAGATCATCGAGGACTACAGCCAGGAGCACGGCATTGAGCTTGAGAGCTCTGTAGACGGATGGTCTCAGGAAGAGATGAAGAATTTCATCGAAGAGCATAATGTTCCATGTCCTTCCTGTGGCAAACACAATTTCACAGATATCCGTCAGTTCAACCTGATGTTCAAGACCTTCCAGGGCGTAACTGAGGATGCTAAGAATACTGTATATTTAAGACCTGAGACAGCACAGGGTATTTTTGTAAACTTCAAGAACTTACAGAGAACATCCCGTAAGAAGATTCCATTTGGTATCGGTCAGATCGGTAAATCCTTCCGTAACGAGATCACACCTGGTAACTTCACATTCCGTACCCGTGAGTTCGAGCAGATGGAGCTTGAGTTCTTCTGCGAGCCGGACACAGACCTTGAGTGGTTTGCATACTGGAAGAGCTTCTGCCTGAACTGGCTGCATTCTCTTGGACTGAAGGATGAGGAAGTACGTTACCGTGACCATGACAAGGAAGAGCTGAGCTTCTACAGCAAGGCTACTACAGACGTTGAGTTCCTTTTCCCATTTGGATGGGGCGAGCTTTGGGGAATCGCAGACAGAACAGACTACGACCTTACCCAGCACCAGAATGTATCCGGACAGGATCTTACTTACTTCGATGATGAGAAGAAGCAGAAATATATCCCATATGTAATCGAGCCGTCACTTGGTGCTGACCGTGTGGTTCTTGCATTCCTTTGCAGTGCATATGATGAGGAGGTTCTGGATGCAGAGAAGAACGACGTTCGTACAGTCCTTCACTTCCATCCGGCACTTGCACCGGTTAAGATCGGTGTGCTTCCGCTTTCCAAGAAGCTGAACGAGGGCGCTGAGAAAATCTACGCTCAGTTATCAAAGAAATACAACTGCGAATTTGATGATCGTGGAAACATCGGTAAACGTTACAGAAGACAGGACGAGATCGGTACTCCGTTCTGCGTAACCTACGATTTCGATTCCGAAACTGACGGAATGGTAACTGTCCGTGACCGTGATTCCATGGAGCAGGTTCGTATTAAGATTGATGAGCTGGATGCTTACTTCGCAGATAAATTTACATTCTGATTTATGTGACAGGCAGTTCAGAATCCTCATATAACAGGAATCTGAAAATGCCGCAGCAGCGTGTGGAAACCGCGTGGAGTGTATATAAAGTAATAAAAGGGCTGACTTTCTGAAATCAGATGGTTGGTCCTTTTGCTGTCCGTATTTGCCCGGAACAGCAGTTATTGGAGTTACGAGGAAATGAAAAAAAGACGTTGGACGTGTATTGATATTTTGAAATGCCTGGCTGCTATTGCAGTGGTTGAGATCCACAAGCCTCTGGAAATACAGGGGGGAGATGAATTCCTGATCCTGTGCCGTTTTGCAGTGCCTGTGTTTTTTATGATCACCGGATTCTTTTACCCGGAAACAGTGGCGAAGAAACGGGAACTGAAGCAGTTTGGCAAAATTTTCACCATTACCATTGGCGCAAATCTGTTTTACCTGCTATGGGAAATCCTTCTGGCAGTTGAGAAAAGAGAAAATATAAAAGAAGCACTGCTTGCAAGGTTTGAGAAAAGAGTTCCGGAGGATTTTATTTTGTGGAATTTTTCCCCGCTTTCACCGCACCTGTGGTATCTGCAGGCACTTCTCTATGTGCTTGTAATTGCTTTTATTGTAGAACATCTGGGACTGAGAAAGCTGGCTTATCTGGCGATTCCGGTGCTGTTGGCGGGAAGTCTCATAAAGGGAAGCTATTCCCTGTTTTTTGTGGGAAAAGAAGACTGTCATATTTATTATGCAAGGAACTTTCTGTACTGCGGACTTCCCTTTTTCTGGCTGGGCTGCTGGTTTGGATCCAGAAAGGAGGCTCTTCTTAGCTTTCTGGACAGGAAGAAAATGGGATTTTTGCTGTGTGGACTTCCTGTTTTCTGGAATATGGCTGTTATGGAGCAGAAGTGGCTGGAAAAGCGAAATGTCCTGGGAACCCAGGAAGAGTATGCTGGAACCATTTTTCTGGCAATCTGCATCTTTCTTCTTTTTATTGGCTGGCAGAATTTTTATGTGGAGAATTCTCTTACCAGAGCATTGGCAAAAGTGGGAAAAGACTATTCCATGCTTATCTATGTTCTTCACTATGCGGTTCTGCAGGCCTTGTCCAGATGCTTTAAAGGCAGAAGGAGCCTGCTCGCAAAGGGATACCATCAGTATGGGATGATGTTTGTGTTTGCGGTTACTGTGGTGATGGTGGCAGTTTACGCTAATGCTAGAGCCTGTTTGAAAAATCATTCTCGCAAATTGTGACGAACATCTTGCAGAAAGCCTTTTTCAGACACAATCTGGGAAAAAACTGAGGATGCCTTATGAAACTGAAAAGTGAGTGAATAAAATATCGGTACACTTCCAGAAGCGCGGAAGTGTACCGATATTTTTTTGCTCTGCTTAGAATGTGTCTGAAAAATCATTCCCACAATCTGCACGCCTCGCTTTGCGGTATATTTTGCCCAAATTCGGTTGCGTAGCCCGCTGCGGCGCCCTCATCCGGGCATGATCTCCCACAAATTGTGACGAACATCTTGCAGAAAGCCCTTTTCAAACACGATTTAGAATATTTCAATAGTATATGCCGTTTCAAACATCTCATCCATTTTCAGATGATTGATAAATGGTTTCTCCGACAGATCTCCTGTGAATCCGCAATCATCGCAGCGTCCCATCCATGGCTCCAGGCAGACAAATGGGGCATCCTGGGAAGCTGACCAGATCCCGAAATTGGGGAATCCCACACAGCGCAGCTCCAGATAAGGAGTGCCGTCTGGCAGCTGGATGCCAGCCCTTGTGATCTGATTGTCAAATACCAGTGCATCGTGGTCAAACATGTGATCCTCAATCTGGCAGGTGCCATTTTCCAGCTTCAGAGTGGCCTTTTCCTCAGCCTTGGCCGTGCCGCTCTCCGGATCAAGAAGAAGGTATGTAAGGCTTTCCTGTCCGTCGAAGGTAAGACGGTAATCACTTCTTCTGGTATCCGGCAGAACCGGTACACGAAATGCCGGATGTCCGCCGATGGCGAAATACATATCCGTGTCACTGTTATTTGCTACCTTCCAGCTGACTGTAAGGGTGCGCCCCTTCAGAATATGACGGATGCGGAGCACGAAATCAAAAGGATAAACCTCTTTGGTCTCTTCTGTAGAACGAATCTGGTGGGTTACGGAATCCAGTGTGGAATCAATACATGTGAAATCTGTGTCACGGGCAAAGCCATGCTGCTTGGAAGCATATTCCTTATCACCGATCCGGTAATGATTTCCATAATGCTTTCCTACATTTGGAAAAAGAACCGGCGCATGACGTCCCCAGAACCTGGGATCTCCCTGCCAGATCACCTCACGGTCTTTCTCTTTGTCATAAATGCTGACCAGCTCAGCCCCATGGTCGTCAATGGTCACTTTCAGAAAGTCATTTTCCAAAACTCTTTTCATGATGTAAAACCTCCATGTGTGATGTTATATGTGGAGCGCGAATTCTGCCTGCAGAGCTCCACAGAGCGCGTTTTCTCCATTATATCACTATATCTGTAAATTTCACCATTAAAAAATTGCATTATTTGTCCGAAATATAAATAATTCATATAAAAACGACATAAAAACATAATTAAATATGCAAAACGTACAATATCACATTGACTTTGCTATATGCCTTTGGTAAACTATACAATTATAGGGTGAATGACATAGAGATTTTCGACACCCACATCCATTCGAAATAGAGGAGGAATACCACCATGGCAAAGAAAAGAAATATTATTGTAGGACAGTCCGGCGGCCCAACATCTGTAATTAATTCCAGTCTTGCAGGCGTATACAAGAATGCAGTAGAGCGTGGCTTTGACAAGGTATATGGAATGCTTCACGGAATCCAGGGGCTGCTTGACGAGCAGTATATCGACCTTTCTACCCAGATCCATTCCGAGCTTGACATTGAGCTTCTGAAAAGGACTCCGTCCGCATTTCTGGGTTCCTGCCGTTATAAGCTTCCAGAAATCCATGAAGACAGAGCTATCTATGAGAAAATCTTTGATATTCTGAACAAACTGGAGATCTATGCATTTATCTACATTGGCGGAAATGATTCCATGGATACTATCAAGAAGCTGTCTGATTATGCTATCATTACCGGACAGACCCAGAAATTCCTTGGTGTTCCGAAGACCATTGACAATGACCTTGCACTTACCGATCATACACCAGGCTTCGGAAGCGCAGCTAAGTATATTGCAGCTTCCACCAAGGAGGTGATCCGTGACGCAGAAGGCCTCACCTATAAGAAAAATATGATCACCATTATGGAGATCATGGGAAGAAACGCGGGCTGGCTCACAGGCGCCACTGCACTTTCCAAGTCAGAAGACTGTGAAGGACCAGACCTTATTTACCTTCCGGAGGTTCCCTTTGACATTGAGAAATTCCTCGCAAAAGTGAAAGACCTTCTGAAAAAGAAATCCTCCGTTGTCATTGCTGTATCCGAAGGAATCAAGCTGGCTGACGGACGATATGTCTGCGAGCTTGGAAGCGTAGGAGATTATGTGGATGCATTTGGACACAAGCAGCTACAGGGAACTGCCACCTATCTGGCGAATTTCCTGGCTGCAGAGTGCGGCTGCAAGACCCGTGCCGTAGAGCTTTCCACCCTTCAGAGAAGCGCTTCCCATATGGCATCCCGGGTGGATATTGATGAGGCTATGATGGTTGGCGGTGCAGCCGTAAAGGCAGCTGATGAAGGAGACACTGGCAAGATGGTAGTCATCGACCGTGTATCCGACGATCCATATATGGCAGCCACCGGAATTTACGATGTACACCGAATCGCCAATGAAGAGAAGCTGGTTCCGAGAAACTGGATGAATAAGGATGCAAATAATGTGACCAAAGACTTTATCGACTATATTAAACCACTGATCCAGGGCGATTATCAGCCGATCATGGTAAATGGTGTTCCCCGTCATCTGGTGCTGAATACTGGAAGAAAAAAGAAAAATTGAGAAAATGATAAAAAATTGACTGTTTTTTACCAGAATTACCTTGACGAATGACGAATAAGCCTATAAAATAACTATGTGCGTATAAAACATAGTTTATGTTTATGAAAGTAACTGTGAAGATACTGAACAGTTACCAATGAACAAATTTTTAGGAGGAAAATGTAAAATGGCAAAATGGGTTTACATGTTTACAGAAGGTAACGCTGATATGAGAAACCTTCTGGGTGGTAAAGGTGCTAACCTTGCTGAGATGACAAACCTTGGACTTCCTGTACCTCAGGGATTTACAATCACTACTGAAGCTTGTACTCAGTACTATGAGGATGGAAGACAGATCAACGACGAGATCATGGGTCAGATCATGGAAGCAATCACCAAGATGGAAGGAGTTACCGGAAAGAAATTCGGTGACATCGAGAATCCTCTGCTTGTTTCCGTTCGTTCAGGCGCAAGAGCTTCTATGCCAGGTATGATGGATACTATCCTGAACCTTGGTTTAAATGAAGACGTTGTAGCTGTATTATCTGAGAAATCCGGCAACCCACGTTGGGCTTGGGACTGCTACAGAAGATTTATCCAGATGTACTCTGACGTAGTTATGGAAGTTGGTAAGAAATATTTCGAAGAGCTTATCGACAAAATGAAAGCTGAAAGAGGCGTTAAACTTGACGTTGAGCTTACAGCTGACGACCTTAAAGAACTTGCTATGCAGTTCAAGGCTGAATATAAAGAAAAAATCGGTTCCGATTTCCCGGCTGACCCGAAAGAGCAGTTAGTTGGTGCAATCAAAGCCGTATTCCGTTCCTGGGACAACCCACGTGCCAACGTATATCGTCGTGACAACGATATCCCATATTCCTGGGGTACAGCTGTTAACGTACAGATGATGGCATTCGGTAACATGGGTGATGACTGTGGTACTGGTGTTGCATTTACAAGAGACCCAGCTACAGGAAACAAAGGTCTGTTCGGTGAGTTCCTTACCAATGCACAGGGTGAGGACGTTGTTGCTGGTGTTCGTACACCTATGCACATCGCTGAGATGGAGCAGAAGTTCCCGGAAGCATTCAAGAAATTTACAGAAGTTTGCCATACTCTGGAGACACACTACAGAGATATGCAGGATATGGAGTTCACTGTTGAGCATGGCCAGTTATACATGCTGCAGACACGTAACGGTAAGAGAACAGCTCAGGCTGCTCTGAAGATCGCTTGTGACCTTGTTGATGAGGGAATGAGAACAGAGGAAGAAGCAGTAGCTATGATCGATCCTCGTAACCTTGATACTCTTCTTCATCCGCAGTTCGACGCTAAGGCTCTGAAAGCTGCTACACCAATGGGCAAAGGTCTTGGAGCTTCTCCAGGAGCTGCTTGTGGTAAGATCGTATTCACAGCTGATGACGCTGTAGAGTGGGCTGAGAGAGGCGAGAAGGTTATCCTTGTTCGTCTTGAGACATCCCCAGAGGATATCACAGGTATGAAATCTGCTGAAGGTATCCTGACAGTTCGTGGTGGTATGACATCTCATGCAGCAGTAGTTGCCCGTGGTATGGGTGAGTGCTGTGTATCCGGATGCGGTGATATCGCTATGGACGAAGCTAATAAGAAATTTACACTTGCTGGCAAAGAGTTCCACGAGGGAGATTTCCTTTCCATCGATGGTACAACAGGTAACATCTACGACGGAATCATCCCGACAGTAGACGCTACAATCGCTGGTGAGTTCGGACGTATCATGGCTTGGGCTGACAAGTACAGAACAATGAAAGTTCGTACAAACGCTGATACTCCTGCTGACGCTAAGAAAGCAGTTGAGCTTGGTGCTGAAGGTATCGGTCTTTGCCGTACAGAGCATATGTTCTTCGGTGAGGGACGTATCGATGCATTCCGTGAGATGATCTGCTCCACAACAGCTGAGGAGAGAGAAGCAGCACTTGCTAAGGTTCTTCCATATCAGCAGGAAGACTTCGAAGGTCTGTTCGAGGCTCTCGAGGGCAACCCTGTAACAATCCGTTTCCTGGATCCGCCGCTTCATGAGTTCGTTCCTACAGAAGAGGATGACATCAAGAAGCTTGCTGACGCTCAGGGCAAGACTGTAGAAGAGATCAAGACTATCATCAATTCTCTTCATGAGTTCAACCCAATGATGGGACATCGTGGATGCCGTCTGGCAGTTACTTACCCAGAGATCGCTAAGATGCAGACAACAGCAGTTATCCGTGCAGCTATCAATGTAAAGAAAGCTCACGCTGACTGGAATATCTGCCCAGAGATCATGATCCCGTTAGTAGGCGATATCAAAGAGCTTAAATATGTTAAGAAGTTTGTTGTTGAGACAGCTGACGCTGAGATCGCAGCAGCAGGCGTAGATCTGAAATATGAAGTAGGTACAATGATCGAGATCCCACGTGCAGCTCTTACAGCTGACCAGATCGCTTCTGAGGCTGACTTCTTCTGCTTCGGTACCAACGACTTAACTCAGATGACATACGGCTTCTCCCGTGATGACGCTGGTAAATTCCTTAACGCTTACTATGATGCTAAGATCTTCGAGAACGATCCATTTGCAAAACTGGATCAGGTTGGTGTTGGTAAGCTTATGGATATGGCTATCAAACTTGGTAAGCCAGTTAACCCGAACCTTCACATCGGAATCTGTGGAGAGCACGGTGGAGATCCATCTTCTGTAGAGTTCTGCAACAAGATCGGTCTTGACTATGTATCTTGCTCACCATTCCGTGTACCGGTTGCTCGTCTGGCAGCAGCTCAGGCAGCTATCGCTCAGAAAAATAAATAATTCATTCTGAATATATATTTAAGTCATACTTCGGTGTGACATGTGTCCAAGCGTAAGAATAACCTTGGAGAATTGTAGAAATACGGTTCTTCAAGGTTTTTTTGTTTCTATGAAATGTAATACAGCTAACCGGGCAAAATCGATAGCAAATTATGCCAATACAGGAGGCGGATAAAAATGTTACTGTTCACTCCGTGACCAGTAACCGCTCCGCGATGCACAGAAATCATGCATTCGCATGATTTCGCGCCGCAATTCTCGGGTTTTCTGTGAACTTTGTTCACAAAAAACACCTCGCGGAATGTTACCAGTGAACAGTAACATAAAAATTACTTTTCTAATTAACCGGGATGATGTTATAATGAAGTAAACAAAAATAATTGTATACATTCAATATAAAAAAGGTGAATGGAATGGTTAATAATAAACTTGACCCACATTATAAAACAAAGGAGTGTAAAACATGGATTGGGATTTGAAAATAACAGATATGGCAGGAGCTACGCCGGAACATTCTGCGGTAATTGTAAATTTTGTTGCAGCAATCAGATATCAGTTAAAGAATAGTACATGCTATGTATATTCGGATAATGTTCAATATCGTTTCAAAGATAATCAGGGAAACAACAAGATTGTAATTCCTGATGCTTCCATAAACTGCCGTACAAAATCAAGACGTGGAAACACTTTTACAGATGCGCCGCGTTTTGTTATGGAAGTTCTGTCACCATCAACAGAAAATTATGACCGGACAGAGAAAATGCAGTTATATTGTGAACAGGAGATTGAAGAGTATTGGATTGTTGACTGGCGTAAAAGAACAGTTGAAATCTATGAACTAGACTATGAAGGAGAGATTCCGAAATACTACCTTTTGAAGACGATTACTGAAGAAAATAAAGACGAGTTACACTTAATTCATTTCCCTCAAATAAAGATCACCTTTGATGAACTATTTGAGGAAATTGATTAGTGGTTTATAACAAAGACAGCAGTAAATATGCCAGCTACTAAATAAAATTGCAGTTTTATTGGATTTCGCCAATTGTGATGAACGATTCATTTGATACTTGGTATGATAAGAAATGAAATACAAAAGTTGAGGTAAAAGATAATGCTGGAAACTCAAAGATTAATATTAAGAAAATGGACTGAGGAAGATGCAGAAAGCTTATTTGAATATGCAAAGGATCCGGAAGTTGGCCCTATTACAGGCTGGCCTCCTCACAAAAATGTAGAAGAAAGTAAAAACGTAATCAGAAATGTGCTTAATGGAGCAGAGTGTTACGCAATCTGTAGAAAAGAAAATAACATTGCGATTGGTAGCATAGAATTAATTCTGAATAGCCATACAGATATGACCGAACGGGATGACGAATGTGAACTTGGATATTGGCTTGGGCAGCCATTCTGGGGACGAGGCTATATGCCGGAAGCTGCCAGTGCACTAATACGACATGGGTTTGAAGATCTTGGCATGACAACCATCTGGTGTGGTTATTACGATGGAAACCGGAAATCAAAGCGCGTACAAGAAAAATTAGGCTTTGTTTTCCATCATACCTGTAATGAAGTTCCTGTGTCACTTTTTAATGAAGTACGTGTTGGACATACCAATGTAATGACAAAAGATCATTGGGAGAAATTATATAAATAACATTTTCTCGAAATGCGCACTGGCTCAAGCGGGTTGGTGCATTTTTTCTTCTAGAGCGTGTTTAAAACGATTACCGTTTCCTTTTTATTCGGATCTGTAATATGCTTGACGTAGAAATAAGTAAAAACTATAATTAATGTAATTGAAATAAACATATGATATGCCTCAAAGGGGGAATTATTATGGACGTTAATTTTGAGTATTGATTCCCCATTGAAGCTCAAATATGCTTCGGAAAGGAAAGTTTATACTAATGAAAACCAAGATTCAGGATATGACCTCTGGTTCGCCGGGGAGATTGATCATTCTTTTTGCAATTCCCTTGATGTTGGGGAATATCTGTCAGCAGCTTTATACAATGGTGGATACTATGGTCGTTGGCCAGATTGCAGGTGTGGAGGCTCTTGCAGCACTGGGTGCGGTTGACTTTCTGATGTGGGTTGTCACAGGAATATCCACTGGTCTCACTCAGGGATTTTCTATTCAGCTCTCCCAGTATTATGGTGCAAAGGATTTTGAAAATCTGCGTAAATCTCTGGCACACAGTTACCGGCTGACTGCATTCATCGCAGTGGGAGTATTCATTCTCAGCCAGTCCTTTGCTGCACTGGTATTAACAGGGCTGCATACACCTTCCAATATTATCGGAATGTCATTATTATATCTGCGTATTATTTTCTGCGGAATTCCAGCTACTGCAGCTTATAATATGTTTGCCGCTGCTTTAAGGGCTATGGGAAACAGTAAAACCCCATTAACTGCAATGATTATCGCATCGGTACTGAATATTTCATTGGATATCCTTTTTGTGGCAGGCTTCGGATGGGGTGTGGCAGGGGCAGCAATCGCAACTGTGATTGCGCAGAGTTTTTCCGCCGTGTACTGTTTCCTGATTTTACGCAGAATTGATATTGTTCATCTGTCCAGAGCAGATTTTATGACTGCCGCAGGAATGAATGCCCGTCTAATGAAGCTTGGTATTCCTGTTGTATTTCAGAATATCATTATCGGTGTAGGCGGTCTGGTAGTCCAGTACGTGATCAATGGCTATGGCTTTCTTTTTGTGGCAGGATTTACAGCTACAAACAAGCTTTATGGTCTGTTGGAAATGGCAGCGATTTCCTATGGATATGCCATCGTTACTTATGTGGGCCAGAATCTGGGAGCCGGAAAGATTGACAGGATCAGGAAAGGTGTCCGCAGCAGTATGCTGCTTTCCCTGCTAACCTCACTGATCATTTCTATTGCCATGTTTTTATTTGGAAAAAATATCCTCTCACTTTTCATCTCAGGTGAACCGCAGCAGACAAAGGAGGTACTTGCAATTGCTTTTAAATACCTTTCTATTATGGCTGCCATGCTCTGGGTGTTGTACTTCCTGTATGTGTACAGATCTGCACTGCAGGGACTGGGAGATACGTTAATGCCTATGGTAAGTGGTATGGCCGAATTTGTCATGCGTATCAGTGCTGCGCTGATTCTTCCCCATTTTATCGGGCAGGACGGTATTTTCTTTGCGGAGATTGCAGCATGGAGCGGAGCTACTGTGATTTTATGTATCAGCTATTATGTGCGGATGCATAAATATCATTAAGGCAAAATATATGATACGGAAAATAAAAAAAGAGACATATGTCTTTTGATAAAAAACCAAATATAAAAAAATATACTAAAAAACACTTGAAAAAATATCCTTTTTGTACGAAAATGAAAATAAATATAGAAAAAGGGACATGTGTCCTGTTTTAAAAGTGAGACATATGTCATTGTAGAGATAACAAAGCCAATTTAAAAAAAGGAGGAAAAATAATATGAAGAAAAGAATTGCAGCTATGGTTCTTGCAGGTGCAATGGCACTTTCCCTTGTACCAGCTTACGGAGTGACAGAGGTGAAAGCTGAGGCTGGAGATATGAAGATCGCCATGGTAACTGACTCCGGTGATATTACAGACCAGAGCTTTAACCAGACCACTTACGAGGCATGTAAGGCGTGGTCCGAAGAGAATGGTTCTGAGTTCAACTATTATAAACCAGAGAGCGACTCTGATGAGGCACGTAACGCAAGTGTTGACCAGGCTGTAGCAGATGGAGCTAACGTGATCGTACTTCCGGGATATATGTTCGCAGCTACTATCGTAGAGCAGTCTGAGATGTATCCGGATGTGAAGTTTATTGCACCAGACGTAAGTGCAGGCGATATCTGTGAGAAAGGTGTTGGCGAAGGATACACCTACAATCCGGATGATTATGAAGTGACCGATTACTACAATGCAGACAATGTTTACTGCTGTACCTATCAGGAAGAAATTTCCGGATACATGGCTGGATATGCAGCTGTGAAGCTTGGATACAAGCATCTTGGATTCCTCGGCGGTATGTCTGTACCGGCTGTTACCCGTTTTGGATATGGATATGTTCAGGGCGTAGACGAAGCAGCCAAAGAGCTTGGAATCACAAGTGACGTTGAACTTGAGTATGTATGCGGCGGACAGTTCTACGGCGACGCAGACATCACAGCTTACATGGATACCTGGTACGGAAGCAAGGGTGTAGAAGTTGTATTCGCATGCGGCGGTGGAATCTACACATCTGCAGCAGAAGCAGCAGCGAAGGTTGACGGCAAGGTAATCGGTGTTGACTCTGACCAGTCCGGAATCATCGGCGAGGACATCACTGTTACATCCGCTATGAAGGGTCTTGCACCGACTGTAAAGACTGCACTCGATGCAATCAAAGATGGCAGCTGGGAATCTGATTACGCAGGAAAGATCGACAACCTTGGTCTTGTATCTGAGAACCCGGAAGACAACTACGTACAGCTCCCAATGGAGACAACCCAGTGGGATGACAATTTCACTGTAGATGATTACAAAGATCTTGTAAAGAAATTATACAATGGCGAGATTGAAGTAAGCAGCGACATCACAGCAATGCCAGAGACTGAGATCACAGTAAATGATTACGGCAGCATCAAATAAGACAACCAACTACTCCGCATAGTAAATGCAATTATAAATCACGGGTAGGGTTCCGACAGGAAAGCAGACTGGTCTTAACATGAAGAATGGCCATGCAGTGAGAAAAAGGGGAGTGAGCAGTGGCCACTCCCCTTTTTTACGTAAGTGCCGTCATAATAAGACTTATAGTACTGTTCACTCGAGAGGTTTTTGGTGAATGAAGTGATCAGTAACCGTTTTATTACTTGTGCTTTCTGTCTGCGACTTTGCCATGAAAAAAGGAGAAAGCGAAGATGAGTGAATATGCAATTGAAATGCTGGGAATAACCAAGCGTTTTCCCGGAATCATCGCAAATGACAATATCACACTTCAGTTAAAAAAAGGTGAGATCCACGCTCTGCTTGGCGAAAATGGAGCAGGTAAATCCACTTTGATGAGCGTTCTGTTCGGTCTGTATCAGCCGGAAGAGGGCGAGATCCACAAAGATGGAAAGAAAGTTGAGATCAAAGATCCAAACGATGCAAATGACCTGGGCATTGGAATGGTACATCAGCATTTCAAATTGGTAGAATGCTTCAGTGTTCTGGATAATATTATCCTTGGCGTTGAGACTACAAAAAACGGTTTCCTTCAGAAAGAGGGCGCACGTAAAAAGGTTATGGCCCTTTCCGAAAAATATGGTCTTTCTGTAGATCCGGATGCCATTATCGAGGATACCACAGTAGGTATGCAGCAGAGAACCGAGATTCTGAAAATGCTTTACCGTGACAACGAGATCCTGATCTTTGATGAGCCTACCGCAGTACTTACTCCGCAGGAAATCCAGGAGCTTATGCAGATCATGAAAAATCTGGCAGCCGAAGGAAAGAGCATTCTGTTCATTACCCACAAGCTTGGTGAGATCATGCAGGTTGCAGACCGCTGTACCGTTCTTCGAAAGGGAAAATACATTGGAACAGTAGACATTAAGGATACAAATCCGGAGAAGCTTTCTGCCATGATGGTAGGACGAGATGTAAACTTTGTTGTAGAGAAAGAAGAAGCAAAGCCAGGTGAAGTTGTTCTGGATATCAAAGATATGGTGGTGGGTTCCAAACGTCATAAGAATAATGCAGTTAATGGTGTTTCCCTTCAGGTCCACAGAGGTGAGATCGTATGTATCGCCGGAATCGACGGAAATGGCCAGACCGAATTTGTTTACGGACTTTCCGGTCTGGAGCCACTGAAGAGCGGCACCATTACTATGAATGGAAAAGACATTACTCACATGCCAATCCGTGAGCGCCTTACCTCCGGCATGAGCCATATCCCGGAAGACCGTCACAAACATGGTCTGGTACTTGATTATTCCCTGGAAGACAACATCGTCCTTCAGAGATATTTCGAACCACAGTTTACCAATAAACTGGGCTTTTTGAAACGCAAAGAGATTCGCAAATATGCCAACCGCCTGATCGAACAGTACGATATTCGTTCCGGTCAGGGTGCCATCACCAAGGCGAGATCCATGTCTGGTGGAAACCAGCAGAAAGCAATCATTGCCCGTGAGATCGACAAGAATCCGGAGCTTTTGATCGCAGTTCAGCCTACCCGTGGTCTGGATGTTGGAGCAATCGAGCATGTTCACAAACAGCTGGTACAGGCAAGGGATGCAGGCAAAGGCGTTCTTCTGATCAGTCTGGAGCTGGATGAGGTTATGAATGTATCAGACAGGATTCTGGTAATGTACGAAGGTGAAATCGTAGGAGAATTTGATCCGAAGAAAGTAACCGTAGAGGAACTTGGCCTTTACATGGCAGGATCAAAGAGAAAGGAGACGAAGAGCAATGAATAATGAATCCAAAAAGAAAGAAAGCATTCTGAGAAACAATGCGGTTCAGACCATCATTGCCTCTCTTTTATGCATTGTGATTGGTCTTCTCATCGGTTATCTGGTACTTCTTATTATCAATCCTGCAGGAGCTGCAAGTGCGATTACCGCAATTATCAAGAATTATTTTTACTATCCAAGCCAGAAGGCTATGATGAAATATATGGGAACCACACTGGTAAAGGCTTCCGCACTTCTGATGTGTTCCCTGTCCGTTCTGTTTGCTTACAAGGTTGGACTTTTTAACATTGGAGCAGCAGGACAGTATGTAGTTGGAGCCGGAGCTTCTCTGTATTTTGCGTTAAAGCTTGGTATGCCCTGGTATGTATGCATGATCGCAGCAATCGTGATCGCAGCCCTGGTAGGCGGCATCTCTGGTGCACTGAAGGCTTATTTCAATGTAAACGAAGTTATTTCCTGTATCATGCTGAACTGGATTTCCCTGTATGTGGTGAATATGATTCTTACCCAGGTGAAATCCGAGTCTACTCCATACACCGTAGATCTTTCCAGCGGCAATAAGAGCGCTCTTCTTCCTAACTGTGGACTGGACGAGATCTTTTCCGGAAACAAATTCGTATCCATCGGTCTTATTATTTCCGTGGTAATGGCGATTGTAGTGTGGGTACTTCTGGAAAAAACAAAATTCGGTTTTGAGCTTCGCGCAACAGGTATGAACAAAAATGCTGCAAAATACTGCGGCATGAAAGAGAAGAGAAATACCATTGTAACCATGATGATCGCGGGCGGTCTTGCAGGACTTGGCGCAGCTGTTTTCTATCTCAGTGGAATTGAGACCTGGATGGTTCAGCAGACAACCGTTCCGGGCATGGGCTTTAATGGAATCGCAGCAGCCTTCCTTGGCGGCCTTCATCCCATCGGAGCGATTTTCTCCTCTTATTTTATCCAGCACATTACAAGTGGTGGAAGCTATGTAGATAAGACCATGTATTGTGCACAGATTTCGGATCTGATCTCTGCGTTTATCATTTATCTGTGCGGATTTGTATTCTTCTTCAAACTCTGGTTAAACCGTTATCTCGACAAGAGAGATGAGAAAAAAGCTGCAAAAGGAGGAGAAAAATAATGTTATTATTGATTCAGTATACATTAATATTTGCTTCTGTATTGATTCTCGTAGCACTTGGCGGCTGTTTTTCCGAGCACAGCGGTGTCATCAACATTGGTCTTGAGGGAATTATGGTTATGGGTGCACTTGGCGGTGCCCTGATGATGAAATATCTTCCGGATTCCGCTCTGGCACCAGTTGTGATCCTTCTGGTGGTTCTGGCCAGTGTACTTGTGGGAATGATATTTTCCCTGCTCCTTGGTGTGGCTGCCATTCATTTCAATGCAGACCAGACACTGGTTGGTACGGCCCTGAATCTTCTTGGACCGGCTGCAGCCGTTGTTATCGTAAGAGCCATCAACATGGCAGAAAACCCAGACAACGTTTCTTCCACAGTTGCCTACAAGGTGGCTAAGAAAGCGTTTCTGATAAGAATTGGAAAATTTGAATTCAGCTGGTTCATGCTTTTTGCACTGCTGATCCTCATTGCTTCTTATGTGGTACTTTATAAGACCAGATTTGGACTTCGTCTGATGGCATGTGGTGAGCATCCACAGGCAGCCGATTCGGTAGGTATCAATGTTTTTAAAATGCGTTACGCAGGCGTTTTGATCTCCGGCGCACTTGGCGGTCTTGGAGGACTGGTTTATATTACTGCCGGTGTAAGTGAGTGGAAATTTGAGAACGGAGTTGCTGGTTTTGGTTTTCTTGCACTTGCTGTTATGATCTTCGGACAGTGGAAGCCGGTAAACATCGGACTGGCAGCCCTTCTGTTCGGTCTTTTCCGTGCGCTGTCAAACGTTTACACAGGATTTGATGCTCTGGTAGCACTGAAGCTTCCCAGCACATTATACAACATGTTCCCGTATATTATTTCCCTGATCGTTCTGGTGTTTGTATCCAAGAACTCCAGAGCTCCGAAGGCGGAAGGTATTCCATACGATAAAGGACAGAGGTGATATACTATGAAAAACTATTCTGAAGATGCCAGCAGGCAGTATCATATCCAGGTTGCAAAGGGGGAAGTTGGCCGTTATGTGATCATGCCGGGAGACCCGAAAAGGTGTGTGAAAATCGCCCAGTATTTTGATAACCCGGTTCTCATTGCAGACAACAGAGAATATATCACATATACAGGAACCCTGGATGGTGTGAAAGTCAGCGTGACATCCACCGGAATCGGCGGACCGTCTGCTTCCATTGCCATGGAAGAGCTTTCCCGGTGCGGCGCAGATACTTTTGTCCGCATTGGAACCTGCGGCGGTATGCAGCCTGAGGTAAAAAGCGGAGATATCGTAATTGCCACAGGTGCCATCCGTATGGAGGGAACCAGCCGGGAATATGCCCCCATCGAGTATCCGGCAGTAGCCAATCTGGACGTGACAAACGCCCTTGTGGCAGCTGCGAAAGAAAAGGGACTTTCCTGTCATACAGGTGTTGTCCAGTGCAAAGACGCTTTTTACGGACAGCATGAGCCTGAAGCGATGCCAGTTGGTTATGAGCTGCTCAATAAATGGGAGGCCTGGAAGAAAATGGGCTGTCTTGCCTCTGAGATGGAATCTGCAGCGCTTTTTATCGCAGCTGGAAAGCTTCGTGCCAGAGCTGGCTCCTGTTTCCTGGTGCTTGCAAATCAGGAAAGAGAGAAGCTGGGACTGGATAATCCGGTTGTGCATGATACAGATATGGCAATCCAGGTGGCTGTTGAAGCTGTGAGAAAGCTGATCCGGGAAGATTCGTCGAATTAAGACCGTGACATCGCAAGATGCACGCCCCACTTTGCGGTATATTTTGCCTGAATTCGGTTGCCGTAGCCCGCTACGGCGCCCTCATCCGGGCGAAATCTCCCACAAATTGTGATGCACATCTTGCAGAAAGCCTTTTTCAAACACGCTCTAGACAATCAAATAAAGAACAGATATGAATTCTGCCAGTAAATTGCGATACAGTAATTTCGGGCAATATAAAGAGACAATAGAAATGAGGAAAATAAATGGACGTAAAAGAGATTTTAAAACATGTGGATCATACCCTTCTTCTCCAGCCATCTACCTGGGAAGAAATCAAACAGATTTGTGACGATGCGATGGAATACGGAACTGCATCTGTATGCATTCCGCCAAGCTATGTAAAACAGGCAGCAGAATACATGAATGGAAAAATGGCAGTGTGCACGGTTATCGGCTTCCCAAATGGCTACATGACAACAGCAGCCAAGGAATTCGAAACAAAAGATGCTCTTGCAAATGGTGCTTCCGAAATCGATATGGTAATCAATATTGGCTGGCTGAAAGATCAGAAATATGACCTGATTGAGAACGAGATCCGCACCTTAAAAGCTGCATGTGGTGACAAGATCCTGAAGGTTATCATTGAAACCTGCTTCCTCACAGATGAGGAAAAAATTAAAATGTGCCAGATTGTAACAGAAGCAGGCGCAGATTATATTAAGACCTCTACCGGTTTTGGCGGTGCAGGTGCAACCTTTGCAGACATTGAGCTTTTCTCCCGACATATCGGACCAAATGTAAAAATGAAAGCAGCAGGCGGAATTTCTTCCCTGGAGGATGCAGAGAAGTTCCTTGCACTTGGTGCAGACCGACTGGGAACCAGCCGGATTATAAAGATTGTAAAGAATGAGAAAGCTACAGGATATTGATTTGTTTATTGACTGTAAAGGTGAACAGATGCTGTCCCTGGAATTGGTCAGATTATAACGACGCTCATTGAGAAGAGAGTGATGTTGTCGGAGACAATCAGAAAATGTTAATGAATAAGAAAGAGGTGTGAAAATGGAAAAAGAGATGATCAACCAGCTGATTGATACAGCAATCCACCAGCTGAAATATTCCTATACACCATATTCCAATTTTAAAGTAGGCGCAGCCCTCCTTGCAAAAAATGGGCAGGTTTACACAGGCTGCAACATTGAAAATGCCGGGTACACAGCCACAAACTGTGCGGAGCGTACCGCCTTTTTTAAGGCAGTAAGCGAAGGGGTGAAGGATTTTCAGGCTATCTGTGTTGTCGGCGGTAAGGCTGGCGTGCTCACAGAATATGCAGCTCCCTGCGGCGTGTGCCGACAGGTCATGATGGAGTTTTGCAACCCGGAAACCTTCCAGGTCATTCTGGCGGTGGACAAAGAGCATTATGATGTGTATACACTAAAAGAACTCCTGCCGTTAGGCTTCGGACCTTCTAATCTGGCATGAAAGCTGCTGACTGGAGAATAGTATTATGAAGTATGTCGGAAAATGCCGAAAACAGAGTGATCTGGCATTGAATCCGGCAGTTATAAAGCAGCATAAAGAATTGCAGGAGAAAAAATTATGACAATCGAACAATTAAAAGCACTACCCAAGGCAGAGCTTCACTGTCATCTGGACGGGTCTTTAAGCCGGGAGTTCATGGAGAGCCAGCTGGGAAGAAGGGTACAGCCGGAAGAGCTTAGCGTGTCTGATGACTGCACAAGCCTTGCAGAATACCTTGAGAAATTTTCGCTTCCGGGTCAGTGTATTATGGATGAAAAAGGGCTTGAGGCAGCTGGCTACGACGTACTTCGCACCATGAGCCAGGAAAATGTACGCTACGCAGAAATCCGTTTTGCACCTCTTCTTTCAGAGACCTCCGGAATGAACTGCCGTGCTGTGATCGAGGCAGTATTAAAAGGCCTTGAGCGGGGCAGAGCAGATTTTGGAACGGAGTTTGGTGTGATTACCTGTGCCATGCGTCATCACAGCCAGGAGGACAACAGCCGGATGATAAAAACAGCCCGTGAATATCTGGGCTATGGTGTGTGTGCAGCGGATCTGGCAGGTGCGGAAGCAGCATATCCCATGGCACAGTTTATGGAGCTTTTTCAGAACACCCGTAAGCTGGAAATGCCCTTTACCCTTCATGCAGGAGAGTGTGGAAGCGTACAGAACATTGTGGATGCTGTAAAAGCGGGAGCCGGCAGGATCGGACATGGAATCGCCATGCGAGGCCATTATAATATTCAAAAAGAGCTGGCTGACAGAGGCATTGGAATTGAAATGTGTCCTATCAGCAATCTTCAGACAAAAGCGGTAAACAGTCCGTCAGAATATCCCATCCGGGAATTTCTGAACACAGGATTGAAGGTTTCCATAAACACGGACAACCGTACAGTGAGCAACACAAGCCTTACCAAAGAGCTTCAGTTCATCCAGAACACGTATGGCATTCAGGAGGAAGAGATACGGCTGATGATGAAGAATGCAGTGGATACGGCATTTGCCACTGATGAGGTGAAAGCGAGATTGTATTCTGAACTGGGAATAAAAGGATAAAATATTGGAAACGAGGGATTTTATTTTGAAAAAATATGAAAGGATTTTCGTGATCGTTCTGGATTCTCTGGGAATCGGTGCCATGCCGGATTCAGAGAAATTCGGGGATGTGGGAGTGGATACATTCGGACATATTCTGGATAAAATGGGCTCCCTGGAAATACCAAATCTTAAGAAGCTTGGAATGTTAAATCTTCATCCGGCAGGAAATATGCAAGGTGTGGAGAAGCCGATTGGCCGTTACATGCGCGTAAGCGAAGCCAGCAATGGCAAGGATACCATGACCGGCCATTGGGAAATGATGGGAATTAAGACAGAGAAGCCGTTTAAGACTTTCACAGACACCGGCTTTCCGCCGGAGCTGATCGCGGAGCTGGAGAAGCGCTGCGGCAAGCGCGTGATTGGAAACAAGAGCGCCAGCGGAACGGAGATCATTGAAGAGCTTGGGGAGGAAGAAATCCATACAGGTGCCATGATCGTGTATACTTCAGCCGACTCTGTTCTTCAGATCTGCGGAAATGAGGAAACCTTTGATCTTCAGAATTTGTATCGCTGCTGCGAGATCGCAAGAGAAATTACACGGAAGGATGAATGGCGTGTAGGCCGTGTCATCGCCAGACCATACGTTGGCAAAAAGAAAGGTGAGTTCAGGCGAACAAGTAATCGTCATGACTATGCTTTGAAGCCAACAGGTCTGACTGCATTAAATGCGTTAAAGGATAATGGGCTGGATGTGATCGGTGTAGGGAAGATCAACGATATTTTCTGCGGCGAAGGAATCACAAAGACCTATCATTCTGACAGCTCCGTACACGGTATGGAGCAGACCATCCAGATCTGCAAAGAGGACTTCAGGGGACTTTGCTTTGTGAATCTGGTTGACTTCGATGCCCTGTGGGGACACAGACGAAATGTGGAAGGCTACGGCAAAGAAATCGAGAAGTTTGACAGGAATCTGGGCGTTCTTTTGGAAGAGCTTCGGGAGGATGACCTTCTTATTCTTACCGCAGACCACGGGAATGATCCCACCTATAGCGGCACTGACCATACCAGAGAGTATGTTCCCTTCCTGGCTTATTCCAAGACTATGAAAGAGGGTGGCCCCCTTGAAAACGAGGATACTTTTTCCGTTATTGGCGCATCAGTGGCAGATAATTTTGACGTGAAAATGCCGGAAGGAACTATCGGACATTCCATTCTTGAGAAATTATGCTAAAATAGAAAAGCAGCTGTTGGATAGCGGTTGTATATCCGGTGGATTGCTTGCTTTTGCGACAGAACCCGGATAGAAACAAATGATTTGCAGCACATGGCAGAAGATGAGGAAATCATATGAAACACACTTATTTACACGATGTACTTCCATTCCTTCGTGAACTGGAACGTGAGAAACAGAAACAATTTGAGGCTTATTTCCGTACTGCGCCATTATGGCTTATGGACCTGTTTCAGAGTGAGATAATGGAAGCCGGAACTACTTTTATCAGGGAAAATGAACCGGCAGATACGATTTTCTTTGTTGCCAGAGGAAGAGTAAAAGCTACAGATTACCGGATTTCCGGCATTGCCTATGATTTTATGAAGCCCATGAATCTCATTGCGCTTGGTGGTATGGAAGTGATCCTGGGACAGGATACCTACCAGACCACCCTGCAGACAGAGACAGAGTGTATTGTTACCAAGCTTCCAAGAGCGCAGTATGAGAAATGGATTTATTCAGATACGGAAGCTTTTCGCATGGAGGCAAAGCTTACCTGTGCTTCCCTGTTGGAGGAAGAGCGGCGGAACCGTCTGTACCTGTTTTTGGAAGGGGCTGACAGATTAGCTGTACTTTTTTCGGAATGGTTTGAAAAATATAACAAAAATGACATTTTATGCATCGGCGAAAGCCGGCAGAATCTGGCAGATGAGACAGGCCTTTGCCTGAAAAGCATCAGCCGCGCCATCAAGAAGTTTCAGGCAGAACAGCTGATCGTGAAAAAAGGAAATCAGATCTGTATCGACAGGAAGCAGTACGAAAGGCTGAAGCGGACTGTGGATGAGAAAATCGGCAACGTATAAACGGAACACAAGACTATAGCAAAACGCATGGTATTGAAGGCTTTCTGTTTATATGAAAATAATGTTATAAGCTGTCCTGGCGATAAGCCGGATAGCTGCAGATAAAGGAGAAGGTGTACATGAGCGATTTATATCAGAAATTAGAGACTTGCCTTGCAAGTGTTAGAAAAAAGACAGATTTTAAACCGGAAGTGGCGCTGATCCTGGGATCCGGCCTTGGAGATTATGCAGATGAGATCCAGATCGAAACCACCATTGACTATACAGAGATTGAGGGCTTTCCAACCTCCACAGTTGCAGGTCACAAAGGCAGATTTGTATTTGGATATGTGAAAAATGTGCCGGTTGTGATCATGCAGGGAAGAGTGCATTACTATGAAGGCTATCCAATGACGGATGTAGTTCTTCCCACCAGATTGATGGGCATGATGGGGGCGAAGAAGCTGTTTCTTACAAATGCAGCCGGTGGAGTGAATCCGAATTTTAAACCAGGTGATTTTATGATGATCACCGATCACATTACCACAGGAATCCCGAGTCCGCTGATCGGACCGAACATTGAGGAACTGGGAAGCAGATTTCCGGATATGAGTGAGGTATACAGCAGACGATTGCGAGAGGTGATCCGTGCCAGTGCAGAAAAATGCGGTATAGATCTCCAGGAGGGCGTATATGTGCAGTTTACAGGTCCTGCCTATGAAACTCCGGCTGAAGTGAGAATGGCAGCTATATGGGGCGGTGACGCAGTTGGAATGAGCACTGCATGTGAAGCAATGGCAGCCCGTCATATGGGAATTGAAGTGTGCGGAATTTCCTGTATCACCAACATGGCAGCTGGCATTTCGAAGCAGGAGCTGAACCACAAGGAGGTTCAGGAGACTGCAGACAGAGTGGCGAAATCTTTTAAAAAGCTGGTGACGGAAATCATAGCCGGTATGTAGCCGCAAGGAAGTGCGGGTTTCATAAGAGGCAGCGCAAACCAAAAGATATAACGTAACAAAGGAGAAAAGTTATAATATGGGAATTGTTGTAATCGGTGATGTTTTTATCGATGTGAAAGGTTATTCCACAGCACCATTTATTCCTGGAGGAAGAAATGCCGGTGTGATCCAGCAGATCCATGGCGGTGTAGGAAGAAATGTAGTGGAAGATATTGCCAATATAGAGTTGAAACCAACCTTTGTCAGTCTGGTAGATGACGACGCTATGGGGGATGATGTGATCCGCAAACTGGAGCGTCATAAAGTAGATACCAGATATATGCGTAAGGTAAAAAACGGCATGGGAACCTGGCTGGCTGTCTTTGACCAGGACGGAGATGTGGTGGCATCTATTTCCAAACGTCCGGACCATCGTCCGATAGAGCAGATCCTGGATGAACACGGAGATGAAATTTTCCAGGATGCGGACAGCGTTGTGATCGAGATTGATATTGACAAGGAAATTGTGAAGAAGACCTTTCACTATGCAGAGAAATACGGCAAAAAAGTATACGCTCTTGTATCGAATATGACCATTGCAATCGAAAGACGTGACTTCTTAAGGCGGACAGCCTGCTTTGTATGCAACCAGCAGGAAGCGGGCATCCTGTTTTCGGAGGATTACGGTGGCCTGAAGCCTGAAGAGATGGCCCGGTGTCTGGCAAAAAGAATCCAGTCCGCCCATATTCCAAAGATGGTGGTTACCATGGGAAGTGATGGTGCAGCTTATGCAGATCAGGAAGGAAACTGGGGCGTTTATCCAGCTATGAAGGTAGATGTGGTTGACACCACAGGCGCGGGAGATGCCTTTTTTGCAGGTGTGTGCGTAGGCCTTACCTATGGAAAAACAATGAGAGAGGCATGTGCCATTGGTACCCGTCTTTCCTCAACTGTAATTTGTACCTCAGAGAACATTTGTCCGAGATTTATGCCGGAAGAATTTGATCTTGACAGGTAGGAGAAGAATATGGAAAGTCTTATTATAGGAATTGCCGGCGGCTCCGGCTCCGGTAAATCTACTTTTACAAACAGAATTAAAAAGCGTTTTGGAGATGACGTAGTAGTCCTTTATCACGACAATTATTACCGCAGACAGGATGGAATCCCTTTTGAGCAGCGTGTGACTGTGAATTATGATCATCCGGATTCTCTGGAGACAGAGCTTCTGGTGGAGCATCTGAAGCTTCTGAGGCAGGGGAAAGCTATTGACTGTCCGGTTTACGATTATTCCCAACATAACCGTTCAGACAAGATCCTTCATATCACCCCAAGTCCGGTGATCCTTGTGGAGGGAATCCTTCTTCTGGCAGATCCCAGAGTGCGTGAGCTCCTTGATATTAAGGTCTATGTGGAAGCTGATGCTGATGAGCGTATTCTTCGCCGGATTTCCCGTGATGTGGAAGAGAGGGGAAGAGATTTGAATGGAATCATTAAACAGTACTTAAACACAGTGAAACCCATGCATTACCTTTATGTAGAGCCCACTCGTTCCAAGGCTGATATTGTGATCAACAGCGGAAAGAATGACGTGGCGTTTGATCTGTTTGTTTCGAAAATCAGTATGGAATTGGAGAAACGGAAGCAGGGGTAATTACAGAAGATGTTAGCTGTAGTTTGGAAACATTGCTGTGATGATGCGGCAGAATTAGCAAATGAAAGTTGCTGTTTACGAAATGGGTGAGAATTCCGGCATAAAGAATTTTTCTGCGAAATTGGTAGATGGCAACAGATAAAAAGATACAGGAGATCAGAATGTCACAGGAAAAAGAGAACAGACAGTATGAGAATGCGCAGAGTGTGCAGGAGGGGCAGCAGCCTCATAAGCGCAGAGTGCGCTACAAAGGCAGATACCCGAAGAAATATGAGGAGAAATATAAAGAACTTCAGCCGGAGAAATACCAGGATACCATTCAGCATGTAATGCAAAAAGGGAATACCCCGGCAGGCATGCATATTTCTATTATGGTAAAAGAGATTATTGATTTTCTGGAGATCAAACCAGGACAGATTGGCTTTGATGCCACACTGGGCTACGGTGGCCATACAAAGGCCATGCTTCAGTGCCTGCAGGGACAGGGGCATATGTATGCCACTGACGTAGACCATGAGGAAGCAGCCAAGACAAAGAAAAGACTGGAAGATCTTGGCTTTGGGGAGGATATTCTGACCATTAAACTTCAGAATTTCTGTACCATTGATGAGATTGCCAAAGAAGTAGGAGGTTTTGATTTCCTTCTTGCTGATCTCGGCGTGTCCTCCATGCAGATCGATAATCCCAAGAGAGGTTTTTCCTTCAAAGCAGACGGACCTCTGGATCTGCGCTTGAATCAGGAAGCCGGGATCAGTGCGGCAGAGCGCCTGGAACATATTACCCGGGATGAGCTTGCTGGAATGCTTTATGAGAATTCAGACGAGCCATACTGTGAAGAGCTTGCCAAGGCGATCACAGATGAAATCCGCAAAGGAAACCACATGGATACCACCACAAAGCTTCGTCAGGTCATTGAGAAAACTCTGGATTTCCTTCCGGAAAAAGAGAAGAAGGAGACCATCAAAAAGACCTGCCAGCGTACCTTCCAGGCCCTTCGGATTGATGTGAACCGGGAGTTTGAGGTTCTGTATGAGTTTATGGAGAAGCTGCCGGGAGCACTGAAGCCCGGAGGAAGAGCGGCAATCCTTACGTTCCATTCAGGAGAGGATAAGCTGGTGAAGAAAGCACTGAAGGCTGGATACAAGGAGGGAATTTATTCCGATTATTCCAGAGACGTGATCCGTCCGTCAGCCCAGGAATGTGCCCAGAATGGACGCGCACGGTCTACGAAAATGCGCTGGGCGATTAAATCGGAGTAAACGCGATAAATACGCTGCGCGAGTTTGGCTCGCCTATCAAGTAAATGAGACAAAGCACGCTCTGCAAGTTTTATTCGTTATCGCGTCAGTCACCAAGGTTTTTCGTGCAGGCACGAACTTTGGCTCGCCTATCGCATAAATAAAATGGGGAGGAACCGCATCACTGCAGTTCCATCCCCCATATCTTACAATCTCTGGTTCCCACAACCATATAACTTTGATATACAGCAGGAGATGCTTCGATGACTCCCTCACTGATCTGGTGGCAGTCAAGAACATCTCCTGTTTTTCCATCCAGAAGATAGATATGTCCTGTGCTGTTGCAGTAGAGAACCTTTCCGCTGCTATCCGGATTGTATACACATACAGGTGAAGACCAGGCATAGGCAGATTCATGCTCCCAGTTTACTTTCCCGGTATTTTTATCAATGCATGCAAGTACACCTTGTGCCTGTCCACTGGTTCTGGCAACTGTCACATAAATGTTATCCGACAATTCTTCTTTCCCAACAGCGATGGTAGACTGTACACCGCCTGAAACACTGTCCTCGGAGGAACAGTCGTAAGAGGTCTGCCAGATGATCTCTCCTGTCTCCGCATCAATTTTCCAGACAGGAACCTCTGCAGTGGTGCTGCTTCGCCAGCCCAGGCGGAAAGAGGTGCTGACATACAGGTAAAGGTGTCCGTCCTCCACAGACAAAACGGGAGTAGAGTTGGAGTCATCCAGAATATCCTGCACCCATACAAGCTGCAGGGTATTCAGATCCAGGCACATTAGATTGCCGCCATTATCAGCAATAAAAAGATAACCGTCATAGATGGCTGCGCTGTCCTCCATGCCAAGCCAGTAGGAGCCTACGCTGGTACGTGTTCCGTAGTAGCGCCATTTTACAATGTGATCCGGATTTATGGACAAGGTGCCTGCTTCCGGGTCATAACTGGTATTCAGTTTGATCAGATAAAGAATTCCGTTCTCTCCTGGATAGATCAGGGTATCTGTGGCAGCATCCACAAGGGCGGAGGAATCAAAGTAGCTTAAATTTCCGCGAAGGGAAAATTCATCATTATTTCCAAAGGTATACATCACACTGCAGTCCAGAAGATTCACAACAAAGACCCTGGCAGTGCCTTCATTGCTGTCATAACCTGCGCCGACATACATAATTGGATAACCTCTGGGATCAAGTGCACCTGCCCCTTTGAAGGTGAAACCAAGGTAAAGGGGATCTCTGGTAGCCTCGCCGGTTTCCAGATCTAGGAAATACACATAGCCGTCCATGCAGGCATAGATCACTTCTACAAGATCGTCTTTTTCCTTTGCCCAGTCGTACATATTCATGGACTTCTTTACTTCTTGGGACCATTTTTCCATAAGAGGCTGTCCGGTCCAGCCGCTTCCGGACCAGGTGGCATCTCCGTAAGTAATAGAGCCGGTTTTTGCTGTCCAGAGATCCTGGATTTTTCCATTTTTAATCTGTGTATTGCCATAGGCTGCAGTGTCACGGAAATTGTTTCCGCGGAAGGTGACGATTCCATCCACATCTGTGTAGCTGATCCCGGCATCGAAGGAGTGGGTATCTGTGGAGGTATAATCCGAAGTATTGGCAAGTATCTGTCCGTCCACCTCAATGTCTGTGGTTTCTATGTATAAAGATGGGCTGGTGGAATCTACGCATTTAGGAGAAAATTCTGCCGGTCTTGCCATTGCGGCTTTTACAGCGGCAAGAGAATTGGAGTCATCCATGTCCAGACCGCTGGCTTCCTCAACCATGGAAACTGTATTTACATTTTCCTGGATCTTTTTTACGAGGAAAACTCCTCCCAGTATAATAACTGCTGCAATGATCAGGATCCCTTCTGTAAGAAGAAGTTTTCGGAAGAAATATTTTTGCTGCAGCTGCTTTTTTCGTTTCCCTACTTTTCTTTTCATATTCTGAATCCTTCCCTGTTCATTTGGCAAAAATTATACAAGGTATGACTGGGAAATTCAAGATGTCAAGAGCTGTTTTGGAAATTCAATTTTCAGATTGGGAAAAAGGGCGCAATCTTTTTTCTTGACAGTGTATGGCCTGGCTTGTTAAAATATTATTTATCGTATGAAAAGGAGGAGAAAACATGCTGAAAGTATGGATCGTAGGATCTGAAGGCCAGATTGGCGAGGCAATTAATGAAGTGCTGGATCCGTTGGAAATTGAAGTTTTGAATACAGACAAAAATGCGCTTGATATTACAGAAACAGACGAAGTTCTCCATTTTGGAGAGATCAACCGTCCGGATGTGATCATCAACTGTGCTGCGATCACAGATGTAGAGCTTTGCGAGAAGCAGCCGGAGGAAGCATTTCGTGTAAACGCTTTAGGCGCCCGCAACTTAAGCCTTGTAGCAAGAAAAACAGGGGCAAAGATGGTGCAGCTTTCCACAGACGACGTTTTTGATGGGCTGGCACAGAAGCCGTACACGGAGTTTGACAATACAAACCCTAAGACTGTTTACGGAAAATCCAAGTGCGCCGGGGAGAATTATGTGAAGGAGTTTACCCACAAGCACTTTATCATCCGAAGCAACTGGGTCTTCGGAAAGGGAAATAACTTTGTAAACCGTGTTCTGGAGGCCGCAGATCAGGGCAGAGCTCTTGCTGTAGCTGAGGATCAGTATGGTTCCCCCACAAGTGCCAAAGATCTGGCAAGAATTATCCTGCATCTGATCCGCACCAATGAGTACGGAACCTATCATGCAACCTGTCAGGGTGTTTGCAATCGTTATGAATTTGCAAAGGAGATACTTCGCCTTGCAGGCAAAGAGGAGCAGCTGAATCCGGTACCTACCTCGCAGTCTGATCTTTCTTCTGCCAGACCTGCATATGCAGTTCTGGACAATTTTATCCTTCGCATTATCGATGTATATGAGATGCCTGGCTGGAAGGATTCTCTGGAAGAATTTATGAAAGAAAAACGGGAGGGCTAAGATGAGCGCGAAGAAAGAAAAGAATGTAAAAGAGAAAAAGAAGATCAGCTTAACCAGTATGATCTTTATTGCGCTGATCGCCGGAGCAATCACAGGAATGGTTCTCCATTACCTGGTGCCGGATAGCAGTGTGAAGAATGATGTGATTGTTGAAGGAGTGCTGTACGTTTTGGGACAGGGCTTTATCCGTCTTATGAAAATGCTGGTAGTACCTCTTGTTTTCTGCTCACTGGTATGTGGAAGTATGGCTATCGGTGATACTAAGAAGCTGGGAAATGTAGGTGGAAAAACACTTGCATTTTATCTGGTCACAACAGCGGTGGCAGTTGCAGTTGCCCTTGGAATCGGAACTCTTTTGAGACCGGGAATTGGTCTTGATATGAGTAAGATCCAGATAAATGCTTCCGATATTGAGACTATGGAGTCTACCTCTCTGGTTCAGACTATTCTCAATATCATTCCGGATAACCCCATCAAGTCCCTGGCAAGTGGGGAAATGCTTCAGATCATAGTGTTTGCTTTGATCATTGGTGTGATCCTGGCAAAGCTTGGGGAGCGTGCGGAGACCGTTTCCAA
The DNA here is from genome assembly GCF_015551645.1 of Ruminococcus sp. D54t1_190329_F1. NCBI lineage: Bacteria > Bacillati > Bacillota > Clostridia > Eubacteriales > Oscillospiraceae > Ruminococcus > Ruminococcus sp. D54t1_190329_F1. The sequence continues at coordinate 24,580 of NZ_JADNDC010000005.1, read as the reverse complement.
CTTTATCAGCCAGTTTAATGATATTATGATGGAAATGACCATGATGGTTATGAGTCTGGCTCCTATTGGTGTATTCAGTCTGATCGCAAGAACCTTTGCAACCATTGGTTTCAGCGCATTTGTGCCTCTGGCAAAATATATGATCGCAGTTCTGATCGCTCTGGCAATCCAGTGTTTTGGTATATACCAGATTTTGCTGAAGCTGTTCACGGGCCTGAATCCGGTGAAGTTTATCCGAAAGTTTTTCCCGGTTATGGCCTTTGCCTTTTCCACTGCAACCTCCAATGCGACTATTCCGCTTTCTATTGATACGCTGCACAAGAAGATGGGTGTTTCCAAGAAGATTTCTTCTTTTACCATACCTCTTGGTGCGACTATCAACATGGATGGTACTTCCATTATGCAGGGAGTTGCGGTTATGTTCGCTGCCCAGGCTTTTGGAATCCAGCTGACTCCTATGGATTATATTACAGTAATCGGAACAGCCACACTGGCTTCCATTGGTACCGCAGGTATTCCAAGTGTTGGACTTGTTACTTTGACTATGGTATTTAATTCTGTTGGTCTTCCAGTTGAGGCAATCGGTATTATCATGGGTATTGACCGTATTCTGGATATGGCAAGAACAGCGGTTAATATTACCGGTGATGCTGTTTGTACGACCATTGTGGCTTGCCAGAATGGGGCTGTGGATAAAGAAGTGTTTAATAAAGCTGAATAAAAATATTGGCGTGTGTATGTGAGTTTAGACTCAGGTATGCACGTCTTTTTTTGTGTGGCGAAGGCGGACGCCTGGGAGGGGCAGTGTGTTGCGGACAACGTCAAAAAACGGGATTTTACTCCGTCGTCGATTGCAGGTTCCATAAACAAACTCGCCCATGCTGGGCTCAGACAGTGTTTATGGAACCTGCGCTATACTCATAAAATCCCGTTTTTTGACTAACTGTCCGCAACACACTGCCCCTCCCAGGCTGATTGTTCAAAGTAACTATGAATTAAGTGGAAATAAACAGCGTATAACACTTGACAACAGTATAATACTGTTATATACTGTTTGCATAAGGAGGAGTCACATGAAGATCATAATTAATCACTCGTCGATGCAGCCAATTTATGAGCAGATCACAGATCAGATCAAGGCGATGATCATTGACGGGACGTTAAAGGAAGAGGAAATGCTTCCCTCTGTGAGAACTTTGGCGAAGGAGCTGAAGATTAGTGCTCTTACGGTGAAGAAGGCGTATGACTTTCTGGAGGAAGAGGGGTTCGTGGTTACGGTGCATGGGAAAGGAAGCTTTATCGCTAAGAATAACCAGGGACTTCTTATGGAAGAGCGGAAGCGGGAAATTGAGACAGAACTGGAGGAAGTGATCCGGAAAGCGCGGATCAGCGGATTGTCTGAGGAAGAGATCCGGGAACTGTTTGAGCTTATTATGGAGGAGTAGATATGCTGCTGAGTTTGAAGAATTTGCAGAAGAATTATCCTGGATTTTCCCTGGATGTAAGTATGGAAATAGAAGAAGGACAGATCACCGGTCTGATCGGAGCCAATGGAGCAGGGAAGTCTACTACCTTTAAGGTTATTCTGGGGCTGGTTCATCCTGATGCAGGAGAGATTCGTCTGTTTAATAAGGATATGGAGCAGATTTCCCAAAAAGAGAAAGCGGATATAGGCGCGACACTTTCTGACAGCGGTTTTTCCAATTGTCTGACCGTGAAACAGATTGTGCATATTCTGACAGAGACTTATGAGAAATTTGACCGGGAGATGTTTGAGAAGCGGTGCAGCCAGTTTTCCATCCCCATGGATAAGAAACTGAAAGAGTTTTCCACAGGAATGAAAGCAAAGTTAAAAGTGCTGACAGCCACCAGCTTTGATGCCAGGCTTCTTGTTCTGGATGAGCCTACAGCCGGTCTGGACGTGATTGCCAGGGACAGCATTCTGGAACTCCTTCGGGAATATATGGAGACAGAAGGCAGAAGTATTCTGATCAGCTCCCACATTTCCTCAGATCTGGAGAGCCTGTGTGATGATATCTATATGATTGATAAGGGACTGATCGTGCTTCATGAGAATACAGATGTGCTGCTGGATGAATATGGTCTTATCAAGGCTGACGAGAAGCAATATGAATTGCTTGATAAGCAGCATATTCTCAAGGTGAAGAAGGAGCAATACGGCTACAGCTGTCTCACAGATGAGCGTGCATTTTATGTGGAGAACTACCCGCAGCTTGCAATAGAACGTGGGTCTGTGGACAAGGTTATTACCATGATGATCGAGGGGGAAGTATTATGAAAGGTATGTTTGTAAAAGACATGGAAATTATGAGGGGAAACATGAAAACGTTCATTGGCGTATATATTATAGCCATTTTCTGTTTCCTTAGTACTTCCGCAGGTCCTTCTTTTCTAATCAGTTATGTGTCTGTTCTGGCTGCTGTTATGGCACTGAATACCATAGCAACTGATGATATGGATAATGGTATGCCTTATATTTTTACTTTTCCTATCAGCAGGAAAGAATACGTGAAGGAGAAGTATCTGCTGGGTGCAGGGATGGTCACGGTATTGTGGGCTGTTGCTGTTGCAATTGCAATTGGCGTAAATGCTTCCGGATATCGTAAGGTGTCCTGGGAAGAACTGATCGCTTCTGCAGCTGCCGGTCTTTTTCTTGCTGTTTTCGCAAATGCGGTTGTGTTTCCGGTACAGTTGAAATATGGAAGCTCTACAGGAAGGCTGGTGCTGCTTGTTCTTGTATTTGGCATCATGGCTGTAGGATGGATTGGCGTAGAACTATGCCAGAAAATGAATGTGGATTTTTCCGGTCTGAAAAATCTGGGCCTACGCATTTGGAACCTTGGAATCCCAGTCTGTCTGGCGATGCTGTTTGTTCTTATGTTGCTAATGCTTCTGATTTCCTGTACAATATCCATAAAGATTATGGAGAAAAAGGAGTACTGATCCGGAAATGAAGAAGAATCAGATTTTTATAAAATGCGGAACTGAATATAAGGAGATGACGAAAGAACTGCTGGAGGCGTGTGATCTGGCAGGGGAGATAGAGAAGAAGTTTGAGAAATGCGGATTGAAGGTGCTTTCAGAAAATTCCGGGGCAGGTTTACAGCAGAATAGTGAGAAGATTATAACAGAAGCAAAGTTTGAAACAAAGAGCAGTCTTATTGACAACTCTGAAGCAGAAGTGGACTGTTTTTATTCTTCGGATTCTGTGGAAAAACAGAATTCAGAATTTGGTTTGTACAATATGCGGATCGGCATCAAGCCAAACCTGGTCGCCCCCATGGAAGCCTACTGGGGCGGCACCACTCACCCGGAGGTAGTCGCCGGAATCGTAGAATATCTTCAGGAAAAAGGTTTTTCCAATCTGGTGATCATGGAAGGTTCCTGGGTAGGAGATAAGACCTCCGAATCCTACGAAGTCTGTGGTTTCAAGTCCCTCTGTGAAAAATATAACGTTCCGTTCCTTGACATGCAAAAAGAAAAGGGTGTGCCTGTACAATGTGGCGATATGACCTTAAACATCTGCAAAAGTGCCCTTGACCTGGACTTCCTTATTAATGTTCCGGTACTAAAAGGTCACTGTCAGACCAAAATCACCTGTGCATTGAAGAACATGAAAGGTCTTCTCCCTAATTCTGAGAAGCGCCGTTTTCACGCATTAGGTCTCCATGACCCCATCGCTCACCTGGGCCTTGCTATCCACCAGGATTTCATCGTGGTAGACAATATTTGCGGAGACCTGGATTTCGAGGATGGCGGCAACCCCGTAGAGATGAACCGCGTTCTGGCAGCTGTGGATCCGGTTCTTATGGATGCCTATGTCTGCGACATGATGTACTACCAGGTAGAAGAGGTTCCCTACATCACAAAGGCTGCCACCCTTGGTGTTGGCTGCGCCGACATCCGCCAGGCAGAAATCCGTGCCCTCGATGGCAACCCCGGTGCCCCCATTCCCAAGTCACGGAAAGTGGTAGAGCTTGTCGACGCTGTAGAAGAAGTAGAATCCTGCAGCGCCTGCTACGGCAACCTGATCCCTGCCCTTGACCGCCTGAAGCAAGAAGGCCTCCTTTCAAACCTGACCACCCGAATCTCCATCGGTCAAGGCTACCGAAACCAGGAAGGCATCCTGGGAATCGGCCACTGCACCCGCCACTTCACCCACCACCTGGAAGGATGTCCGCCAACTGAAGAAGAGATTTATGAGTTCCTGAAAATTTATTTAATTGGTTGAAAGTTATTCAAGGCGGACGCATTCGGACAATGGTGATTGCTCACTCGCCGGCGCAACGCTCCAGCGAACTAACTGCTAACTGCGACTAAATCGTTCAGGAGATCCTTCACGATTAAGTCTCCGTAAGCAGTGGATTTCGCCTACGCTAAAACCGCGCCTGAAATGGCTCGCTAGAGCAATCACCATTGCCCGAATGCTGTGTACTGGCTGGGACTTATTTGTGCATAGGAACTTTCAACAGGTGGGGAGGGTGAGTGACTGGTTTCCCTATACTGTATCGGAAACGAAAATTTATGGGAAACTTGCCGGAAATTAGTGGCTTTTACAATTTCTATGAAGTATTTGCACATTTTTAGGGCTGTTTTGCAAACAAAAACTTGACATATTATTTTATGTGTTTTCGAAACCCCATTTAGATGGTTGATACTTCACAGCTTTATTGGTTTTACCTAATCTAACATTGCCAAGAAAGTATCGGGAAACCAATCACTTCCCCTCCCCCCCGTTAAAAGTTTCTAAATAACCTCAGATCTAGCCGACACACAGCATTTGGGCAATGTGTATTACTCCAGCGATCCATTTCAGGCGCGCTCTTAGCGTAAGCAAAATCCAGCGCTTACGGAGACTTATGCGTGAGGGCTCTCCCGAACGTATTAGTCGCAGTTAGCGATTAGTTTGCTGGAGCGTTGCGCCGGCGAGTGAGTAATACACATTGTCCAAATGCGTCCGCATTGAAGAACTTTTAATCAACTAAATAGCAAAAAATCACAGCCCCGCCAAAAACGGGGCTGTCTTTCTATACACTTTAGATCAACTTCTTCACCATCTCCACAATCTCTTCCTTCGTCACCCTGCTGCTGTTAATACACAGATCATACTGCAGCATATCCAGCCAGTTAGTATCCGTAAAATACTCATAATAAGCCCGGCGTTCCTTATCCGTACGTTTCACCAGCTTCCTTACACTCTTTTCCTCCCGGCCGGTACGTGCAATCACCGTCTTCACACGGTCCTCAAACGGAGCATAGATAAACAGACTCAGATGCTTATCTTTATTATCCTGTAAGATATAATTGCCACATCGCCCAACGATCACGCAATTCTCTTTTTCGGCTGCCTCCAAAATGATCTTCTTCTGCAGATCGTAAAGCACATCATTCATGGGAACAAAATGGTATTCCGGATTCATCTGCAGCTCGTAATCCACCGGATACAGCCACTGGCTGGCTTTTCTCTCATCTACTCTGGCAAACTCATCAAAAGGAATATTCTTCTCCCTGCTGGCCATTTCGATCAGCTCCTTATCATAGAACTTAAATCCCAGTTCCTCCGCAAGAGCCTTTCCAATAATACGTCCATTACTTCCAAACATACGATTGATTGTTATAACACGGTTACTCATAAACGGCGCCTCCTTTTGTGGTGGATTTGTAAATAATTTTGTTATAAAATAGTTTATGAAAACTATTTTCTGTTCTTTTTCGCATTATAACATAATTGTATGAAAATATCTATATAATTTGCATAAAATCAAAACAAAAAAATATTCTGAATATGTCATTTCGCTGGAAATTTGAACCCTTTCTTGTTATACTAAAAGTAGCAATACGATTGCTGTTCACTGAATGTACAGATTGTAGAAAGCCTTTTTCAAACACGCTCTGGAAAAGCGTATTTGGAAAACGATGAGCAGTGATACAATATGAGAAAGGAATTGAACATGCTCAAAATAAAAAATTATGTGAAAGCAGAATCTCTGGAACAGGCTTATGAGCTGAACCAGAAGCGGACTGCCTGTGTGCTTGGCGGCATGGTGTGGCTGAAAATGGGTAACCGTGTTGTAACCACAGCCATTGATCTTTCCGGGCTTGGTCTGGATACCATCACAGAAACAGAAAGTGAATTTGTGATCGGCTGTATGACCCCATTGCGGGACCTGGAACTCCATCAGGGACTTCATACATATACGAAAGGTGCCATAAGAGAAAGCCTGCGCCATATTGTAGGCGTACAGTTCCGCAACTGCGCTACTGTAGGTGGAAGTATCTGGGGACGCTTTGGCTTTTCTGATGTACTCACCATGCTTCTGGCACTTGATACGGAGGTAGAACTTTTTAAAGGCGGCAGAGTCTGTCTTTCTGATTTTGTGAAAATGCCAAAAGACAGAGATATTCTGGTACGCATTATTATAAAGAAAACTCCGTTGAAGGTTGTCTATTTAAGCCAGCGTAATAGCAAGACTGATTTCCCGGTACTGGCATGCTGTATCAGGCTGTCTGAGAATGGTGTGAGAGCAGTTTACGGCGCCCGTCCGGCGAAGGCATTTCTTCTGGAAGACGAAGAAGGTCTCCTTGCAGGCATGGAAACCATGTCTTCGGAAGAGAAGAAGACAGCGGTTCAGAAATTTGCAGACTATGCAGCCCGGAAGGTTCCTACCTTTGGAAACATGCGAGGCAGCGCAGAGTACAGAACCCTTCTTGTGAAGGTTCTCACAAGAAGAGCATTAGAAGCAGTGGGAGGTATGACAGATGAAAATTAATTTCTGGCTGAACGGAGCCAAAAAGGAAGCGGAAATCAGTCCTGACACCATGCTTCTGGAGTTTCTTCGAAGCCTTGGCTGCTACAGTGTAAAAAGAGGCTGTGAAACTGCCAACTGCGGTCTTTGCACTGTTTTGGTAAATGACAAACCAATGCTGTCCTGCAGTGTCCTTGCAGCACGTATTGACGGCAAAAAGGTCATCACTATGGAGGGACTTCAGGCAGAAGCAGAAGAATTTGGAACTTTTCTTGCCAATGAAGGTGCAGAGCAGTGCGGATTCTGTAATCCGGGATTTATCATGAATGTACTTGCGATGACAAAAGAACTGGAAGATCCGACTGAAGAAGAGATTAAGGAATATCTGGCCGGCAATCTTTGCCGCTGTTCCGGTTTTGTGGGACAGACCAGAAGTATCCTGAAATATCTGAAATATAAGAAGAACGAAAACAGCCAGGAGAAGGAGGTGCAGGCATGAGCTATGTAAATAAATCTTTGCAGAAAAAGGATGCCATGGCTCTGGTGACTGGAAAGCCAGTCTACACAGACGACCTGGCACCAAAGGACTGCCTGATCATCAAGATCTTAAGGAGTCCCTATGCCAATGCCTGGGTGGAAGAAATCAAGACGGACACAGCCATGAAGGTAGAAGGAATGGCACTGATCCTTACCTGGAAAGATGTTCCCAAGAGACGTTTCGCCTCTGCCGGACAGACCTATCCGGAGTTCAGTCCATATGACAGAATGATCCTGGATCAGCATCTTCGTTTCATAGGGGATGCAGTGGCAATTGTGGCAGGAGAAACAGAAGCTGCCGTAGACCTTGCCATGAAGCGCATTAAAGTGAAATACCGCGTGGAACCTCCGGTTCTGGATATGCATACAGCAAAGGATAATCCGGTTCTGGTTCACCCGGAAGAAGACTGGGAATCCAAGTTCCCGGTTGGTGCAGATAACAAGCGGAACCTTGCAGCAAAAGGCCATGAGGAAATGGGAGATATTGACAAGGTTTTGTCAGAATGCAAATACACAGTAGATGAAGTTTATCACACAAAGGCCAATCAGCAGTGTATGATGGAGACCTTCCGCACATATTGTACCAAGGATTATTTCGGCAGGCTGAATGTGGTTTCCTCCACACAGGTACCGTTCCATCTTCGCCGAATCCTTGGAAATGCTCTTGGAATTCCATCCTCCAGGATCCGCGTGATCAAGCCTCGTATTGGCGGCGGCTTTGGAGCCAAGCAGACAGAGGTCTGCGAAATTTATCCGGCAATTGTTACCTGGATGACAGGACGTCCATCCAAAATCGTTTACAGCCGTTACGAATCCTTAATCTGCGCTTCTCCCCGTCATGAGATGGAAGTACATGTAAAAGTTGGCGCAGATGAGAAGGGAATCGTAAAAGGAATTAAAGTAGAGGCGCTTTCCAATGCTGGTGCATACGGAGATCACAGTCCTACAACCATCGGACTTACAGGTCATAAGGCAATTGCCCTGTACCGGAATCTGGAAGCCTATGCTTTTGACTATGAGGTTGTTTATACCAACGTGCAGGCATCCGGCGCATACCGTGGATATGGTGCTACACAGGGAATTTATGCAGTGGAATCCGCTGTCAATGAGCTGGCTCATAAGATGAATATGGATCCTGCAAGAATCCGTGAGTTGAATATGCCAATTGAAGGCGAGCCAATGTATGACTATGATGGAAACCTGACTCATACAGCAAGCTGTACGATGGATCGCTGCCTTGCCCGTGCCAAGGAGATGATCGGCTGGGATGAGAAATATCCATGCCGTGATATGGGAAATGGAAAAGTCCGCGGCGTAGGTCTTGCCATGGCGATGCAGGGCTCCTCTATTGCCAATGTAGACGTGGGAGGCGCAACCCTGAAGCTGAATGAGGACGCATCCTATACACTTTCCCTTGGATGTGCAGATATGGGTACAGGCTGTGATACCATTCTTTCCCAGATGGCAGCCGACTGTCTGGAAACAGAATTTGAGAATATTGTTGCATTTGGTGTGGATACGGATGTTTCTCCATATGACTCCGGTTCTTATGCATCTGCCACTACTTACGCTACAGGCAATGCAGTTATTAACGCCTGCAATGAGCTGAAAAAGAGGATTATCCGGCTGGGTGCTGAAATGCTGGGTGTAAGTCCTGAGGAAGCAGACTTTGATGGAAAGAAAGTCTACGCAGGGGAAAAAGAGGTCAGTCTTCAGGAGGTTGCTTATAAGGGAACCTGCGGAAATACCCTGGAAATGCAGGTGACTGCCTCCTATTCTTCCCAGATTTCTCCGCCGCCTTATATGGTTGGGGCAGCAGAGGTTGAAATAGACAAAGAGACAGGAAATATTGACCTGATCGATTATGTGGCAGTTGTAGATTGCGGAACTCCTATTAACCCCAATCTTGCCCGTGTGCAGACAGAGGGCGGTGTTGCCCAGGGAATCGGTATGGCACTTATGGAGAATGTACAGTATTCCAAAGAAGGTAAGATTCGTGAGAATTCTTTCATGCAGTACAAAATCCCAAGCCGTGAGGATATTGGAAATATCCGGGTTGAGTTTGAGAGCAGCTATGAAAAGAGCGGTCCTTTTGGCGCCAAGTCCATCGGTGAGCTGGTAATCGATACCCCTTGTCCTGCAATTGCAGATGCGGTTTACAATGCTTCCGGTGTCCGGGTAAGAGAGCTGCCGATCACATCGGAGAAGGTTGCCATGGGAATTCTGAAAAAAGAACTGGAGAAATAATATATGGGATTTATTTTTAAGGGGATACTGGCAGTGATCTGGCTGCTGGTGGTTCCCTGCCTGGCAGGGGGATTCTATTTCCGCAGGGAAAAAAGAACCTGCAGTGAATATCTTCTGGCCGGTTATACACTGTTGTTTGCCATTACAGAGCTGCTTTCCCTTACCATGATTTTTACAAAGCAGCCACTTCATGTGCTGACCGTTACATATGGCGTGGTAGCTGGTGTACTAGCATTTCTGGGTGCCCGGAGTTTTTATAAGAAAAGGCAGAAGAATGGAATTTCCCCGGAGCTTGTGGTGGCAGGAATTCTGATTCTGATCCAGCTTGTCGTTGTGGTGCTTTATGCCCATATGGATGAAGATGATGCTTTTTATGTAGGAACAGCCACTACCGCGGTGGAAACCGATACCCTTTATGCATATAACCCATACACCGGGGCCGCTTACAATGTATTGCCAAGCCGTTACATTCTTTCCCCGTTTCCTGCATTTCTTGCCGTGACCAGCCGGTTATGCGGAGGACTTCATCCAGCCATTGTGGCACATACTGTTTTTCCGGCGGTATTTGTTTTTCTGGCATATGTGGTGCTTTTTCAGTACAGCCGCATATTCTTCCGGGGAAAGGCAGGAGAACAGGGGATTTTTATGATCCTTTGTGCCGTGATCCTGTGGTTTTGCGGATATTCGGTATACAATTCAGAAATTTTTACAATGGGCAGGATCTGGCAGGGAAAAGCTGTGCTGGCAGGGGTATTTTTACCATTTTTATTTCTGCTCTGTATGGAGATTTTTATGCAGGAAAAACCGGAATATCCATGGAGCCTGGCTTTTCTGGCAAATGGAGCCTGCTGTCTGTTTTCCTCAATGGGAATCATGCTTGCCCCTCTTCTGATGGGAGTATTTGCTCTGCTTAGTCTGGTGAAATTCAGAGACGGAAGAAGATTCTTAAAGAGTGTAGTCTGCTGTCTGCCATCCCTGATACTTGGCGTGGTATACATTCTGGTATTTTAGGAGGTGGAGAGATGAAACGAGCACTTTTGGCTTCACTGGATGCCTGGCAGAAATACTGGGGGAACGGATTTTATGTCTATTTACTGCTGGCTGCATGTTTGTATTTCCTGGTATTCGGAAGAAAAAAAGAACGATCCAGAATTTTATCCGGCTATATTGTAGTTTTTCTTGCTGTGTTTTTCTGTCCGGTGACTGCTTATATTATACAGAAATGTATAGGACGGTCGGTTTACTGGAGAGTATTATGGATTCTTCCGGCAGTGCCGCTTATAGCTTATGCAGGAACCTGCCTGATAAAAAAGGTGGGAGCTTCCAGACCACGGCAGTACATACTTCTGATTTTTATTGCGGCAGTGCTGGCTTTTTGCGGAACTGGCCTGAATAAAGATGGTTTTTACAAAAAGGTTCAGAATGTACAGAAGATCCCTGATGAGGTAGTAAGCATCTGCAATCTGATCAATGAGCAGAAGGAAGAAAATGAAGAGATTTACCTGGCAACGGATGACAAAATAGCTTCCTATGTGAGAGTTTATGATCCGTCTATCAAAATGCCTTACGGAAGAGGCGGTAAAGGAGCCTCTGGAAAAAAAGCTGCAAGATGGCTCCATAAACAGCTTGTGGCAGAAGTACCGGTGATCAAAAAGGTAGTAAAAAATGCAAAAAGACTGAAATGCAATTACCTGGTTTTTCCGGTTCCAAGCAAAAAGAAGCAGCTGTATATGGAAACAAAAGGGTTCTACCTGATTGGTCAGGTAAATGAGTACGGTATTTTCAAATATTATGAATAAAAGGGTTGCATTTACAGGGAAAAGCTGATACATTGAGTTTGTGAATAAACTGAATATGGGAAGTTATGATAGAGGCGCAGGCTTCATCAGTAATTTCAGCTGCAGAGACAGGTTGTGTGCAGATTATGGGCATACGCAGATACACGCTCTGGGTCGTATGGCGGACTGGTTGGAATGAAAGGGGAGACTGCCGAAGGATTTTTTCTCAGCCAGGAGAGAAGTTCTGGGCTGACGCAGAATATGCGGCAGACTGTCACTGTTGTGGAGCGCTATCTAAGGTATAGATCCTGTGAAGAATAAATGCCATGAATGTGTCCCCATAATGGGAGTACATTCATGGCTTTTTGCGTTAAAGAAGAGGAGGCTTTTAAGAAAACGCTCTGACCGGTTTGTGACTGGTCATCTGGTATTCAGGAAAAAAGAGGGAGGAAATCAATAATGAAGTACAATTGTAAAAAATTATCTGTTCTTTTTGCAGCTGTTATGATGTTTGTCCTGGCATGTCCGGCGACTGTTCTGGCAGCGGCAGAAGAGGAGGCTGGCACACCTGCTGTGTACGCTACTTTCTGGTCATTGATACCGCCAGTTGTGGCAATCGTTCTGGCATTGATCACAAAAGAGGTTTACAGTTCCCTGTTCCTTGGAATTTTAGTTGGAGCACTTTTGTACTCTGGCGGTAATTTTGAGGGAACGGTTAACCATATTTTTTCAGGCGGAATGATCAGTGTGTTATCATCCAGCAGTAACGTAGGTATTCTGGTGTTCCTGGTAATTCTTGGAACTATGGTCTGCCTGATGAACCGGGCTGGAGGATCAGCCGCTTTTGGCCGCTGGGCCGGCAAACACATCAAGACAAGAGTTGGGGCAGAACTGGCAACCATTTTGCTTGGAGTGCTGATTTTTATTGATGATTACTTCAACTGTCTGACGGTAGGCAGTGTTATGAGGCCGATTACAGATCAGCACAATGTATCCCGCGCAAAGCTGGCATATCTGATCGATGCCACAGCTGCGCCGGTATGTATCATTGCACCAATCTCATCCTGGGCAGCTGCTGTTAGCGGTTTTGTTCCGGGAGAGGATGGAATGTCTGTGTTTGTAAGAGCTATTCCCTATAACTATTATGCACTTCTTACGATTGTAATGATGGTATCCATGGTTTTGATGAAAGAAGAGTTTGGTGCTATGGGTGTGCATGAGTCCAATGCGTTAAAAGGGGATCTGTTTACCACAGCAGCTCGTCCTTATGCTTCAGGCGAAGGTGATGGACCGGTGAACCCAAGAGGAAAGGTTATGGATCTTCTGATCCCTATCATCTCTCTGGTTATCTGCTGTGTAATTGGTATGATCTATACTGGAGGGTTTTTCAGCGGTACAGATTTTGTAACTGCTTTTTCACAGAGTGATGCTTCTGTCGGACTGGTGCTTGGAAGCTTCTTCGGTCTGGTGATCACCATTCTTCTTTATATGGTGCGCAGAGTGCTGTCCTTCCGCGATTGTATGGCATGTATTCCGGAGGGCTTTAAGTCCATGGTACCGGCGATCCTGATCCTCACTTTTGCATGGACCTTAAAGAGTATGACGGACAGTCTGGGCGCTGCTGAGTTTGTTGCGGAAATGGTGAAGTCTTCAGCAGAAGGACTGGTAAATATGCTTCCGGCTATTATATTCCTGGTAGCCTGCTTCCTGGCATTTGCTACTGGTACTTCATGGGGAACCTTTGGTATTCTGATCCCGATTGTGGTTCATGTATTTGAAAACACACCGGGAGACTTGATGATCATTTCCATCTCTGCCTGTATGGCTGGTGCTGTTTGCGGTGACCATTGTTCTCCGATTTCGGATACGACTATTATGGCCTCCGCGGGAGCTCAGTGTGATCATGTAAATCATGTGTCAACCCAGCTGCCTTATGCCATTGTGGCAGCAGTGGTATCCTTTGTAACTTACATTTTCGCCGGCTTTATCCAGAGCCCGCTGTGCCTGATCATCGGTGTAGCACTGATGATGGGAGCTATGTGTGTTGTGAAAATGAAGTTCTCAGATCTGAAAACGGAATAAAGAAGGTTTTCTTATTGGAAAAATAAGAAAAAATGTGGAAGCCGGGATGGATTTTCCTGTGTAATGCCTGCGGCAGTGTGGAAGAATTTACAGTGTCTGCAGAGTATTGACGGGGAAATTGTCCTGGCTTTTTTGCATGCTTCTATCTTCTTTATTGGCTGCTTAATATTCGCTTTGGAGCGTGTGTGGAGAAGGTTTTTTGCAAGATGTGCATTACACTTTGCGGGAAAGCTTTTTTAAATGTGTTCTAGAGCTTGGGGCAAGGTTTGCCTTGCATATGCCCGGGAAAAACTATATAATGGAAAAATGGACGAAAAAATCAGAATCAACAAATACTTAAGCGAAGCGGGATTCTGTTCAAGACGTGAGGCTGACAGCCTGATCCGGAACGGACGGGTGACGGTGGAAGGTCATGTGGCAGAACCGGGAGAAAGGATTACAACAGATACAGTTGTATTTGTGGATGGTAAGCCTGTGAAAAAAGTAGAAAAAAAAGTTCTGCTTTTATTCCATAAGCCTCGTGGTGTAGTGTGCAGCACCAGAAAACAGCGCCAGGAGACCACAGTTACGGAGTATCTGAATTATCCAGTTCGAATTTATCCTATAGGACGCCTTGACAAGGAATCCGAAGGGCTTTTGCTTTTAACAAACCAGGGAGATCTGGTAAATAAGATCATGCGTGCGGGGAACTACCACGAGAAGGAATATCTGGTAACTGTAAATAAGCAAGTTGACAGTGACTTTGTGAAAAAAATGTCATCTGGAATTCCTATTCTGGATACCATTACCCGTCCGTGTTTTGTGGAAAAAACAGGGAGAAATTCTTTTCGGATTATTCTTACCCAGGGATTGAACCGGCAGATCCGCCGAATGTGTGAATATCTGGGATATCAGGTGCTTAGTCTGAAGCGCGTACGAATCATGGAACTGACAATAGATGGCTTGAAAGAGGGCGAGTACAGAGAAGCCACCCAGGAGGAGTGGAAGAAGCTGGAACGTGGAATTGCAGATTCCTCCCAGCTTCCCGCAGCCAGAAGGCAGGACAGTGTGCCTGTATTTTCCAAAAAACAGGGAAGAGACAGCATTCCCTTTTCTTCAATTCCAGAAGAAAAAAGGCAAAATAAGCCAGCTGCTTCCCGCACTATTTCAGAAAAAAGGCAGTCTGTTTCACAGAGGAAGTCTGCTTGCAGTAATTATAACAGTAAAACAGGAGGACATCATGGAAAATTCTCTACAGCGAATGAAAGAACTGGTAGAAAAGCTGGATCAGGCCGCGAAGGCATATTACCAGGAAGACAGGGAAATCATGAGCAATCAGGAGTACGACAGCCTGTACGACCAGCTGGAGCAGCTGGAAAAAGAAACCGGCACTGTACTCACAAATAGTCCTACTGTCCGCGTAGGATACGAGGCAGTTAATGAACTTCCGAAGGAAGAACATCCAAGCCCCATGCTATCCCTTGATAAGACAAAAGACAGGGAAGTGCTTCGTGGATTTATAGGAAATCACAAATGCCTTTTATCCTGGAAACTGGACGGCCTGACCATTGTTCTTACTTATGAGAACGGTGAGCTTGTGAAAGCGGTAACAAGGGGGAATGGAATTGTAGGTGAGGTTATTACCAACAATGCCAGAGTGTTTAAGAATATTCCTCTTCGCATCCCTTATAAAGGTCAGCTGGTGCTTCGGGGTGAAGCGATTATCACTTATTCTGAGTTTGAGCGGATCAACGAGACTATAGGTGATGCAGATGCCAAATATAAGAACCCGCGGAATCTTTGCAGTGGTTCCGTGCGTCAGCTGAATAACGAGATTACGGCGAAACGAAATGTGCGTTTTTATGCCTTTGCCCTGGTAAGTGCACAGGATGTGGATTTTTCTAATTCCAGGGAGCAGCAGTTTATCTGGCTGAAGAAACAGGGCTTTGAGGTGGTGGAATATAAGGTGGTTACCTCTGAAAGTCTGGATGAAGCCATGGATTATTTTTCCAAGACAATTGTAAACAACGATTTTCCATCAGACGGACTGGTTGTGACCTATGATGACATCGCCTATGGGGAGTCTTTGGGGAGTACTGCGAAATTTCCGCGAAATTCCTTTGCTTTTAAATGGGCGGATGAAATGCGGGAAACCAGGCTGGTGGATATGGAATGGAGTCCGTCAAGAACCGGACTGATTAATCCGGTTGCAATTTTTGAACCAGTGGAGCTGGAAGGTACTACAGTAAGCCGCGCCAGCGTGCACAATATCAGCATTGTGAAGGAACTGCAGCTTGGAATTGGAGATACCATTAAAGTGTACAAAGCCAATATGATCATTCCCCAGATTGCAGAGAATCTTACAAGAAGCGGCAATCTGGTAATTCCGGATAAATGTCCGGTGTGTGGTCAGGAGGCGCGTATCCGCAAGGAAAACGATGTGGAGACATTATACTGCATGAATCCGGACTGTGTTGCCAAGAAGATTAAGTCCTTCAGCCTTTTTACCAGCCGTGATGCCATGAATATTGACGGACTTTCAGAGGCAACTCTGGAGAAGTTTATTGCAATGGGATTTATTCATAATTTTGGTGATATTTTTGAAATTGGAAAATATAAAGATCAGATCGTAGAAATGGAAGGATTTGGTCAGAAGTCTTTTGATAATCTGATGGTGAGTCTGGAGAAAGCGAAAAAAACTACTCTTGCCAAGGTGATCTACAGTCTTGGGATTACAGGTATCGGTCTTGCAAATGCCAAGGTGATCTGTAAATATTTTGACGATGATATAGAGAAAATCCGCCATGCGGATGAAGAAGAGATCAGCGCGATTGAAGGAATCGGTCCGGTAATCGCCGGAAGTATGGCTGATTATTTTAAGAGCGCAGAGAATAATCAGAAGCTGGATCATCTGCTCAGTCATCTTCATCTGGTTCATGAGGAGACTTCAGCAGAACAGGTTTTTGCAGGGAAAACCTTTGTTATTACAGGCAGTGTGGAGCATTTTTCCAACCGGTCTGAAGCAAAGGAATTTATCGAAGCCCGCGGCGGTAAGGTGACCGGCTCTGTAACAAAGAAAACAGACTATCTGATTAATAACGATAAAACATCTGCTTCTTCCAAGAACAAGAAGGCTCAGGAACTGGGAATCCCGATTTTGTCGGAGGAGGATTTCCTGGAGCTGGCGGGGATTTAAAAGAAAATTTGGGTAATCTGTACGTTGTACTTTGCGGTATATTTTGCAGAATGCCTTTTGGTAATCTGTGTTTTTGGCTTACTTCGTTTACAGCAATCCCCTTTGCGATGCATAAAAATCATGCAATCCCATGATCTCGTGACGAGGTTTTCGGGTTTTCTGTGAACTTTGTTTATAAAAAACACCTCGCGGAACGTTACCAGTGAACAGTAACTTTTTCATAACTTGCTTGTGCCTTGAGCGAAGCGAAAGGAATGACAAAAAGTATGTATAATAGTAGGAGGAAATTGCAATGCCAATTAAAATACAAAGTGATCTCCCGGTAAAGGAGATTCTGGAAAAAGAAAACCTGTTTGTTATGGATGAGAACCGTGCTATGCACCAGGATATCCGTCCGATTTATATTCTGATCTTAAATTTAATGCCACTGAAAGAGGAAACCGAGCTTCAGCTTCTTCGCTCCCTTTCCAATACTCCTCTGCAGGTTGACGTAAGCTTTATGGCAGTGGAGTCCCATCAGGCGAAAAACACTTCCAGGAGTCATCTGAACAAATTTTATCAGACTTTTTCTGAACTGAAAGATAAGAAGTTTGATGGAATGATCATTACAGGAGCACCGGTGGAGCAGATGGAGTTTGAAGAGGTTGATTACTGGGAGGAAGTTACCCAGATCATGGACTGGTCCGAGACCCATGTGACATCCACTATTTTCCTGTGCTGGGCTGCTCAGGCTGCGCTCTACCATTTTTATGGACTGAAGAAACGTAAGCTGGATAAAAAAATGTTTGGCCTTTTCTGGCACAAGGTAATGAACCGCAAAATTCCGCTGGTCAGAGGGTTCGATGATATATTTCTGGCACCGCATTCCCGACATACAGAAGTTCCTATTGAAGCTGTACACGCCTGCAAAGACCTTACTGTCCTTGCAGAATCCGACGAAGCAGGTCTTTTTCTTGCCATGGCAGAAGACGGCCGCAAGATTTTTGTAATGGGTCACCCGGAATACGACCGTGTCACCCTGGACGGCGAGTACAAACGCGATCTTGGCAAAGATCTCCCTATTGAAATGCCTGAAAACTACTACCGCGACAACAACCCTGAAAACGGTCCGCTTCTGATGTGGAGAGCCCATGCCAACAATCTGTATACAAACTGGCTGAATTATTACGTCTATCAGAGCACCCCATACGACCTGTACGGAACACCTGATTTTTCCAGTATTTCCAGGGGTTAAGAGAGTTGCGCATTTCACGTAAATTATTATAATTTCACGCTATTTATTACGAAAATGGAGTAAAAATGGAGTACTAGAGGTGTGAAAATGGGGTATCAAAATAAGAATGTAAAAGGTGTGTAAATGAATATTTTTTATAAATTTTGATGAATAAAAATACATGAATAAGTCCATGGGTTATTTGATAACTTATGGGCTTATTTTAGTGTTTGGGACAATTTTTAGCCCAGATATTATTGGGCTTTGTTTTTAGAAAAAGAGAAGATGCATTATTGGTGCGATTGTATTTCAATGTGGTTCTTATTTCAAATCAAAAAAATCTTAAAAAAATCGCATTTTTTTTCCATTTTTTTACACATTTCGACAAGTAATTCCATTATTTATAATAGGAGAGTATAGTACCACTCCATAAAATTAGAAACGGAGGAATCAAAAATGTGGCATTTTTGGCTTTTTTTCTGGATCCTGCTGGCAGTGGTAATTATACTCATGTATTGCTGCCTTGTTAGAGCTGGAAAAATGGACGACGAAATGGAGAAGGCGTTTAGAAAATTAAATGAAAAGAGAAAGGATGAGACAGAGCTGTGGCAAGGGGAAGATCAGGAGTAATTTCGAAGGAATATAAGGGGGAAGAAAATACTGCCTATCATGATGTAATAAAACTTTTTAAAATTTACCGGGCGGTAAACTGGCAGATGCAAATAAAAATTAATCAGGTTAAGCGACGATTCCATATGGAGTATGGAACCGATGTTGATGAATTTTTAGATAGTATATATCAAGCTGGAATGGACGTGGAAAGAGATTTAGCATCTGAAAAAGAGCGCGTAGAGGCCATCAACCGATCAAACCAATATTTGCGTTTGATTGATGAGGCTGTAGATCTTATGAGAAGATATCACCCACAGGGAGAGCGTTACTATTGGGTACTTTATTATAGCTATCTATCATCAACGAAACCAGAAAACATTGATGAAATCCTGGATAAGCTGGAACCACATTTTCCGCAATATGCAAGAGTCCACAGGACTACGTATTTCCGTTGGCGTGAACAGGCTTTTGAAGCCGTAGGAAGTATATTGTGGGGTTACGAAGGGGAAAGTGAGCGTGTATTGAAACTGGTTTGCGAAGATTACGAAGAAAAATAATTATTTCTAAAATCCTATTGACACAGATTTTCCAAAATCTCTATAGTTAAATTGCAAGGACGCAAAAAAGGCGTATAGCAATACTATATTCGGATTTTGAAAGGAGAAATACATATGATTATTTCAGTGGATACCGGTAACAAACACATGAAAACAGAGAACTGTGAGTTCAATTCCGGGGTGGAAATTTTGGATACACTGCCAGGAGATATGGAAGAGGTGATTGAGTACGAGGGGAAATATTATGTGACAACCAACAGACGAATTTCGTATATGGAAGATAAAATTGCTGACGAACGATATTTCATTTTGACGTTATTTGCTATTGCAAAAGAGTTATCTTATCGAGAAAAAAACGAAGGCTTACTTTCACAAAATTTACAGGAGATTGAGCTTCTGGTAGGACTGCCGCCTGCGCATTATGGGAAACAGCGGAAAAAATTCAGGGAGTATTTTTATCGGAATGGTGAAGTGATTGAATTTGCCTATAAAGGAATTCCATACCGAATTGTTTTTAAAGAGGTAAAAGTCTACATACAGGCATATGCAGCTTATTGTCTTCTGGCGGTGAAGAAACAGTTATCGGTAGTACCGAAGGTCTTACTGATTGATATTGGTGGGTTTACCGTCGATTACATGGTTTTAAGGTTCGGACAGCTTGAAATGGAGTATGTCGATTCTTTAGAAAACGGCATAATCCGGTTGTATAACACTATAAAAGCTGCGATACGACAAAAATACAGTATTCTTTTAGATGAAGAGGACATTGATAATATCATTCTGGAAAGAGGCGGTGTCTATAAAACAGAACTAAAAGAACGTGTACGTGAGATTGCAATTGGTTACGTGACAGAATTGCTTGGCAGGTTTCGTGAGCTTGGAATTGACTTTAATACCACGCAGACCATATTTCTTGGTGGTGGCTCTATCTTAATGGCAGAATTTATTCAAATTGTATGGAAACGATATGGTGGGGAATACAGCGTTATTAATGATACAAAGGCAAATGCAAAGGGATACCGCCTACAGTATCAGGTTGAGAAAAAGGAGGAGCGTAAATGAGTAAGAAAAATGAGTACCGTTTCAATTTACGCTTTGATGAAACAGATGAAGACCATCGGAAAGTCTGCCAGTTTTTGAATGACTATTGTGGTAGCAGAAAGAAAGCGCGTTATATTGTTAAAGCGGTATTGGCTTACTGGAAATTAGAAAATAAGTCAATTGAATTGACATCAAAACCACAAGTTATCTCTGCTTTGCCAAAGGAACAGTCAGTTCCTTTGGCGGTAGAAGAGGAAAATAATAAGGAAGATCACTTTGTAAGCATAGACGGAGACTATGAAGCGGATGAAGCAGAGGTATCATTGATGCTGAAGAACTACCAGATGTTTAATAATTCGGAAGAATAAGAAAGAAGGTATGTGTAGTGCTGAATCTTAAAATATTAAGTGTTATTTGCGGTATCGAACTTGTTGGAGCAATAGGGAATGTTATGGGGGTTGCAGCAGCAAATGAAATTTTGCTTGGAGGCACCTGCTTACTGGCAGGTTATACTGTTTATTTAGGAACTGAAAATTTTCAAAAGAAAACATGCCCGGAGTGTAAAAGTAAAATTAGAAAGGCATATAGAATTTGCCCGGAATGTGGACATCTTTTTCAGAAAGGGCTGTCAGAAGAACAATTGACAGATGTTATTGAAAAGGAAAAAGAAGACGATATGAGCTTCGAGCAGATTGATAGGGTATTTGAAAAAGTAGACACTCTTTCAATAGAAGAAATCAAGGCCTATGATTCAGAACTGGATGATTTTCTAAGAAAATAGTATTTTGGGTGTTTGGCTTGGCTGTAAAAGAAAGTGTTAAATTGCATAAATTAATTATACAAAAATTGTGAAAATTCTATGAAATAATGATACCAAAGATTTTTTGAATCGTATTATATATAGAATGTAAAAGACAATATAATTCCTGGTTTCATGTTAATGTTTGCGATTATCACTATTGCGGCATGGATCAATCAGGCAGGAGGAAACAAAAAATTCATAAAACGCAGAAGGATACTCAACATTACCTGGTTTGTGCGGACTACTGGAAAGCTATTTCAGTAGTCTGTTTTAATTGTAAAAGTCGTTGTTATTATGACAAATTGCAAAGGGCTCCGCCAGCTGAAGAAGGTTTTACAGGATTACAAATTAGGGGGCAATAATGCCAGATAAAATAGATAAAGAACTAAAGAGAAAGTTTGGAGCGTATTTAAAAGTTGCAATATTGAACGCTAAAAAAGAATACCTGATAGAGCTGAATAAAATAATCAAAACAGAGACATCTTTGGATGAGGTTGATTCTATTGAGGATAAGGCTGCAGAACGCATGTTAGAGAATGTCTGTATTGATTATAAAATCAAAGATGGTGAAGAATTTCATGCGAGAGACGTATTAAATAGTATTGAGGATCCCACGCTCTATTCTGCCATTTCTGCTTTAAATACACTTCAGATTGAGATATTAGTATTGCGGTGTATTGGAAGTAAAACTTTTCGTGAAATTGGGGAACTTGTAGAAATCAGTGAGTTACATGCTAAAGATATATATTTCAATACACTTACAAAACTAAGAAAAATCATAGGAGAAAAATAGATATGAGATTTAGGGAACTTCTTAACAGGGCAAAAACGATGGATGATACTGCGATGGTTCAGATATTAGAATTATATAATCCGCTATTATATAAATATGCAAACGTAAACAGTCGATTTGATCAAGATTTATATGAGGAGTTTGTATACCGTTTGATTATATGTGTTGTGAAGTTCCCATATTAATAAATATAATAATGCAATATATTGTATTATATGGTTGACAAAATAACTATATATAGATATTATAAATATGTAATCATTTTTGTTTCTGGATTCAGAAACAGATATTTTGTTCAGGCTTATGGTCTGGAGAAAAATTTTAACCAATCATATGTACAAATAAAAGCATAGAAAGACATTGATTTATTTGAAGAATGAATGTCGGTTCTGTGCTTTTTTTGTGCGCAAAAAAGGAGGTGGCTTAGTTGAAAAATTATCAGAAAGGAGGAAAGCGAATGAAATTTAAGCCCATGGTAGTATTATATGGATCTGTGATGCAGCCATTGAAAGAAGGACAGAAAGCTCACTACTGTCAGAATGGATTGTGGCGTTCAACTGGAAAAATCATGCGAGTATTGGAGCAGAATGATGAACGTGTAAAGTTTGAGACAGATACAGTTTGCTACTGTATTAATTTCTATGAGGAGGGCACTGGTGTTGTAGCACTGGCTGCATAGGGACGAACCTACGGATATTTTCTTTCAATATCCGTAGGTTAATGGAGCTGAATAAATGTACATTCTTCAGGATGAATTGAAATTAAATGAGTGGCAATTTAGTCAGCGGAAATACCTGCCCTATGAAATAAAAGTGAAGCTTGCAGAAGCGAGAATACGTGAATGGTATGAAAACTGGTATGGAGAGGTATATCTAAGTTATTCTGGTGGGGTGGATAGCACAGCGCTTTTATATATGATACGAAAAGTATTAGGGGATGAGATACCAGCTGTATTTTCGAACACAGGCCTGGAATTCCCAGAAATTGTACGGCACGCACGTAAGGCAAGTGGTAACTATGTAGAAATTTATCCTAAATGGAAGTCTGGGAAACGGGCTTATTTTTCGGAAGTTGTGGATCAATTTGGTTTTCCTCTTATATCAAAGGAGACTGCGCTCAAAGTACGTAAACTTCGTCATGGTAATTTGAGTGACCGTTATCGTAACTATTTGCTATATGGGGATGAGCGTGGGAAATTTGGCGTATTAGCTAAGAAATGGCGATTTTTTCTTGCTACGGAATATGAGATAAGTGAAAAATGCTGTATTATTTTGAAAAAGGAACCATTTGCCAGATACGAAAGAGAAACTGGCAGGAAGCCTTATATTGGAATTACGCAAGATGAAAGCTTTGTAAGAGGACATTTGTACGCTAAAACAGGATGCAATGTTTATACTGGATCTACTATAAAAAGTCAGCCACTTGGTCCCTGGACAAGGCCAGATGTGTTACGTTATATTGTGGAACATGATATTGAAATCAGTTCTGCATACGGAGATATCTGGCAGGATGAGTTTGGACAGTACTATACAACTGGTGAACAAAGAACTGGTTGTATGTTCTGTGGCTTCGGCGCACATTTAGAGGCTGAACCAAACCGCTTTCAAAGGATGCTTGTTACACATCCAAATCACTATAATATTTGCATGAACTTAAAAAATAATGGAGTACGGTATGAAGATGCTTTGCATGATTGCGGAATACCAACAAAAACATGGGAGCAGGCAGGTCAATTGAGTCTTGATTTGAAAAATGCTGCTTAGAATGAAAACAGCCCGGTGGATAATACCGGGCTTATTTTGATTCTTCCAGGCCTTCGAAAAATGCGTCGAAGGAACAGTTATATATTTTCTTTAATTCCAATAGAACACTAATCTTAACATTGAGCTCTCCATTCTCATATTTGGCATAAGTTGTGTGGCCAATGTCACAGCCATTTCGTTGAAGCATGGCACATAGCTTTTCCTGGGAGATTCCGTAATTGTTGCGGAGCTTCTGAAGGTTTGGTCCAATGCTGATATCACATCTTAGTTTTTGTTCCATAATGCAATTCCCCTTTTTGACCAGTATAGGTGTCAATGTTGATGTTTCTATTTTATGAAAAAAGAAAAAATTATATTGTCCGTTATACTGGTCAAAACAAGGGAAAAGTGATATAGTAATAAAAAATATGGAAGGAATACAGATAAGCTATTTTACCTGTATATGAAAATGAAAAATGAAATTTGAAGCATTTTATAAGGAAGCATATGATGCAGAAATGGAAGAGCTATTTTCTGATCATGCTTCAGAAACAGAAAATAAGCCATCAAAGGATTCCTGTGATTTGTTAATGAAAAAAGCAGATCTGGAGTTTTCTCAGTACAAGTTAGTGAAAAGTGAAAAATGTTATGATTATTTGCTGGGAAATCTTTATCCAAAAGCTGCCGAGATTGCAAAGATGCAGGGCGGAAATCTGATATTAGACATTGATGAAGAGAGGCACACAGGAAAGCTGGAATACTGGGGAGCTTTTTTGATGAGTACATCGGGAGACACACTTCTAATGGATTTTCTTGTATCTGCAATGACAATGGCAGATCAGTTTTCATTTGAGGTAAAAGACTCTCTTTTACATTTGGAGTTTTTCTTTGAATTATATAATCTGGTAAAGATGAAAAATTATTCCAAGGAGATTGAACAGCTGGGACTAAAAATCAAAAAGTTAAATACACGGTAGTGTTTTGCTATCCAAATGAAGCTATAATGCAACCGTTATGGAATTGACATATGATTTCGTAACGAATAGAATAATACTATAAAGTTCTGTGCATGCGGAACCTGGTGCATGAGAGAGCCAGGAACTTTATAAAAAGTATGAAAAGACAGCCATTAGAAAAGTGGTTGTCTTTTTTTTCGCGTGTGTCCAGCAAAGCTGGACTACACTTGCCGGTGTAAGTCCGGTCACGGTAATCGCCAGTGAGCCGTGTAGTTAAA